>CAYMFZ010000009.1:12167-14112 GCA_964389585.1 uncultured Pirellulaceae bacterium
GCTCAGGAGGAGCTTGTTGTGCGGCTGGCTCTGATCCGCCACCACCCATTACGCTTCCGAGCAATCCACCGAGGCCGCCGCCTCCGCCACCACCCATCACGCTGCCGAGCAATCCACTGATTCCGCCACCGCTTGGCTGTTGTTGACCGCCGCCACCGCCGAGCACGCCACTAAGAATGCCGGCTAGTCCACTGCTTTGTTGCTGCTGTTGACCACCGCCGCCGAGAAGTCCTCCAAGAAGTTGGCTGCCTAAGCCTGATGAAAGAGATTTGTTTCCCATCAAGCTGCCTAAAAGTTTAATTGCGTCCATTGAATAGCCTTTAACTATGAGTTCGTCGGAGAGTGCTCCAAAGCGGAACGTTGCTGGAGAACTTTCTCCAAATCACGTGCAAAGTTTAAGCATTGAACGTCAAATTCCTAGATATGGGGTGCATAACATCGTTAAGTCTCGTTTATTTGGCTTGAAAACGCCGTTTTGGTTGTCACAAACTGAGTGGACAGTTCGAAAAGAGTTGGCGACAGCACGCATTCGGAAAGTCACTTACACGAGAGTCGATTGCAATTTTTCGAATGAATTCGACTAATTTCCGCGATCAATTTCGAAGAAGGCTTGTGCGAGAATTCGATTGCTGTCTTGAACATGCTTCATCGTTTGAGGTTCATCTAAACCGTCGGCGAGGTCGACTTCAAAAACGGCGGGTCTGGATTCAAGTTGTTCAAACTCGAATGCGTCGGACGCCAACACCTCTTCGATTTCTTCTTCCGTTGGTTCTTCTGCATCTTGCGTGTCCAACAACAGGAATTTGAACACCTGCATCAATTCCGTTTCAGTCGTATCATCCGTGCCGCTCAACAGCAAAGACGCAAAAACAACTTCGTCATGAAAATAATAAAGCACGTAAGCGCCATTGAGATCCGAGCCGACTCGATAATCAAGATGTTCGATGTCGCCAGGGAGGCTGTCTTCGAGAGGAAGCTCAAGATCGCCTGAAAGGTGGTGAAACTTTTTTCGAAAGTAGTCAAGTGATTTTGAGTCGACTTGGCTGGTGGAGAATTCCTCTTGGCCCAATGATTCGCCAACCACAGAATACTTCGCTATCGAAAATTGATCTAAATCGCTCAAATTGGACTTTCGTATCTAGGTGTGGCGAGCGTTAGAATCGCTCGTAAATGTTGAACCTGCCAGTCCCCAAAATTGTCACTCATTTTCCCTTCGACAACAACAGTTATCCGGTTGCCTTGAATGACAGATCGAAAAACAATCAAGAACCTTTCTCGCAACTTCGTCATTCCAGCGGGCACTCAAGTTGTGATGCTGAAAGATACGCAGGTTTTTAGTCAGCGCGAGCCAGAATCCGGACTCGGCGGATTCAAAAAGGCTGGCTCAGTGGGTGTCGTTATCAAATGTCCTCCCCATAACGATTTGACTTACCAAGTTAGATTTACAGACGGGACTTTGGCGGAAGTTGCATTTGATCAGCTTGTGCTGCGACGTCAGGAAATCGAAAGTCTGTTGTCAGAAGACCAAACGGACTATCGCCAATATGTCATTTACCGTTGCCAAGTCGGCTCGAAAGCGTTTGGGTTGTCGACAGACGATTCCGATGACGACTATCGTGGAATTTTTTTGCCGCCTGCCGAAAGGCATTGGTCCATGTTCAAGATTCCAGAGCAGATAGAATCGAATGATGGTCAAGATGATGAAGTCTATTGGGAGTTAGAGAAATTTCTTCGACTCGCACTAAAAGCGAATCCAAACATTTTGGAAACTTTGTGGACGCCAATCGTCATTCAAGCAGATCCGTTGGCGATTGAACTTCGCGAGTTGCGCAAGGCATTTTTGTCGAAGCATATTTACAAGACCTATTCTGGTTATGTGTTGAGTCAATTTCGAAGGATGAAAAATAGCTACGCGAAGACAGGCAAGTTTAAGACAAAACATGCC
>CAYMFZ010000009.1:14122-14498 GCA_964389585.1 uncultured Pirellulaceae bacterium
TATTGAGACTTTTGCATTCAGGAATCGGTGCTTTGAAAACCGGAGATATCATGATTGACGTGTCTGGTAAGCGAGAGCATTTGATGAAAGTTCGAAGTGGAGAGTTCAGCTTTGAAGAAGTCAGGCAACAGGCGCTAGCGTTAGATCGAGAATTCGAAACGGCTTTTGCCACAACGAATTTGCCAGAACAACCGGATTTTCGGGCCGTTGATGATTTCTTGATAAAGGCAAGGCGAACGGTTGTGATGAAAAGAAACAAACGAGAGGTAATTTAGATGGACTTGAGTCGCTGGAAAGATTTTTTGGAATCGCTGAACTATGCGCCGTTGTTCGCTACCGTGAGTGGTGCGCATATCTACGGTTTCCCTTCGCCGGA
>CAYMFZ010000009.1:14508-16051 GCA_964389585.1 uncultured Pirellulaceae bacterium
ATGTCGACTTGCGCGGCTGTCATTTGCTGCCACTCGAGTCGATTGTCGGATTGAGCATGCCAAACGAAACGATTGACAAGACTTCGATTGAGTTCGGAACTGAAGTCGACATCGTTAGCCACGACGTGGGCAAGTACTTTAATTTGCTGGTCAAGAATAACGGCTACGTGTTGGAACAGATCTTTTCGCCTTTGGTCGTCATTGGGCAAGATTTCTTGGATGAGCTAAAGCCAATCGCGGAGCGCTGCATTACGAAATTCCATTACCACCATTACCGTGGTTTCTATTTGACTCAGCGAAAGCTACTTGATAAAGAAACTCACAAGAAGGCAAAGTCTCTGCTCTACGCCTATCGCGTCTTGATGACCGGGATTCACTTGATGAAGTCAGGCCGAATTGAGTCCAACGTCAATGTGATGTTCGAAGAGCATGGGCTGACTTTTATCCCTGATCTAATTGCATCGAAGCATCAAGAAAAAATCGAACTAGCTGATTTGGACTGGGCGTTTCACGGTAGACAATTGGACGATTTACTGCGTCGTCTGGACGAGTCGTTTGAGTCGACTTCATTGCGAAGTGAACGAGACCAAGCGAGTGTCAATAATCTGTTGGTCAGATTGCGTCTTGAATCATTCTGAATGTTATTGAACGTTGAGATGTCGATTGATGCACTCAGAAAGCGCGTCGATGCGAACCGGTTTCACCAAGAAATCAATGAAGCCTGCGGCTGTTGCCTCGTCTCGCAGTGCCTGGCCGTCGGTGCCTGTTAGCAAAATTAAGATGCAAGGATTTTCTGTATCCATTTCGCGAAATCGACGGCCGACTTCCAGGCCACGGATGTCGGGTAGGCCTTGGTCAATAATTGCCAGCGAAGGCTTGATGGTTGGGAATTGCTCAATTGCGTCGCGACCATTCTCGAATTCTGCGACGGCGTACCCCAACATTTCCAAACTCAATTTGATGACCGTCAAAACGTCTTGGTTGTCATCAATCAGCAGGATTTGTGGCTTGGTAGATTCGGTGTGTTCGTTCAAGTTAAGTGTTTGAAAGAAAAGTAGATAAGTAGAGAAGAGCAGAGTTTGAAAAATCCTGATCGAGCGTAGACTCCCAAAAAGTTTTGTTTGGTTGTCTAAAGCTGTGAATAGCTCGTTGGTTGAAGAAACCAGCTTTCGATTTTCGAAACGGTATCTTTGTACTGTTCGAGGACTTTGATTCGTTTCCATTCAGGATGGGCCAGGAAATCTTGGAAATGCTGCTTATGTGAATCGCGGTCGGAACTAGATAACATGTAAACAAGATTGGGAACGTCCGGACCGATCAAGGTTTCTCCAAAAAAGACGGGCCCTAATTGGGTGTCGCGCATGATTTGGATTTCACCTTCGTTGAACATTTGAACTTTGCGTCGCGCATGATCCTCAGTATGGCTTTGATACAAACGTAACTCAAAAATTCGCTCTTGTTTTTCTGTGCTGAGCTTTGGGATTTCCATAACTGGAATACCGGAAAAAGCTTTTAAGAAACGACTTTCGATTCGCTCGTAAAC
>CAYMFZ010000009.1:16061-28832 GCA_964389585.1 uncultured Pirellulaceae bacterium
TGAGTTCGCGAGCAAAGTATTCGGCGGCGGCAGATTGATACTCTTTGTCGTTAGCAAGTGCTTGATTCAGACCCGTGAATTTGTCGATTGTGGTAAACGGAATCAAGACAAAAACGGAGTGATCATTTTCATCGCCTTGATTGGTGAATACACCTACGCGATTGATGTCGAGTCGATTAAGTGCCGGAAGCAAAGCCGTTTGTAGATAGGATTCGCAGGCGCGTTGCTTGTCATAGTCGTTGATTCGATAGATTCGAATTTCGTAAAACTCCTGCTCGATCTTGACTTCATCGTTCGTCTCGGCAGCAACCAGGCTGGTCAAAAGCGATAGCCCAAGAACAGCAATACAAAAGAGACTCTTGGCAATATGTTTCATAGAATCCGGATGTCGTTTGAAAAGTTGTTAGCATGACGCGGTCGTGTTGAGTCGTTGATTGTACCGAGGTATGTCAAAATTGAAAATTGAAAAATGATTGAGAATTACAGCATCGACGAATTTGGAATTATTCACCAGATCGAGTTTGAGCCGATCGAATACGACAAAGCTTACCTGTCGTACTACGAAGATTTGAATGACCGAACGATCAAGCTGGGGTACCAGCGCTTGGGTTGGATTCTTGGGGTTCTCAATCGAATTCCTGATTCTGTATTGGAAATCGGTTACGGACTAGGAACTTTCATTGAAGCCGCTCAAATTGCGGGGGTTCGTTGGAACGTGGGCTGCGACATCGCCAATTACCCTTTGCCCAAGGGAGTCGAATTCATGAATTGGTCTCAGGCACTTAAGCAGGAATGGGATGTCGTTGCAATGTTTGACGTGCTGGAGCATATACCTGATTTAAGTTTTCTTGAAAGCTTGAAATCCAACCATGTTGCGATCGCCGTTCCCTATTGTCGTTGGCGAGAGCTTGGCGATGCGGGGGACGAGTGGTTTCAGAATTGGCGAATGCTGTTGCCCAATGAGCATTTGCATCATTTCGATCGCGAGTCGTTGGTCGCGATCATGGAACATCATGGCTATCGGTGCGATACGCTCAACACGTTTGAAGATGGAATTCGGCTGAGGGAAAATGAACTTGGGCCGAATGTATTGAGCGGATTTTTTACGCGGAAGTAGATTAGGGTTGGGCAGGTTTGTGTCGAGGGTAAGGTTTGAGATTGTAAGTCTCATCTTAATCTGATTTAGTCCGTACTTTTTGACCGGTCGCGATGCGACGGATCATTACTCATCGTGCACACCACGGGTTGAAACCCGTGGCTAAGCGTAAGCGGTCGCGATGCGACGAAATTTACGATGCGGCGAGATCTACGGTAGGCGCGATACCCGGGTGGGGAGGACGGGTGGAAACCCCCGGCAGTGGAGGGTGTCCCTTGTTCTGTGTGCAACTAAACAAAACACAAAAACAATCGCGACAAGATCTACGATGTGACGAAGATTCCGAGTCGAAATTCAGATCTATTTCTATTCCGGATTCGCATTTCGATTACAATTCCGAATTCTTGATTCGATTTCAAATTCCGAAATTCCCATTCCGAATGGTTGATCCGAATTCCCCGATTCTCATTCCGAATTCCGAATTCCGAATTTGAATTCCGAATTTGAATTCCGAATTTGAATTTCTAGTTCTTCTTGTCATCGCCTTCCAAAAGCTGATTGATCATCGGCTCCATGGCCTCGGCCCAAATTTTGTAGCCTTCCGCGTTTGGGTGAAGCAGGTCAGGCATAATTGATTTGGGAAGTGTTCCATCCTCTTCGAGAAACTTGTTACCGATTGGCAAAAACCAAATTCCGGCTTCTTCATCAGCGTAGTCCTGGATGATTCCATTAATCTCCGCGTTGATTTGTCTCAGTTCGTCATCGGGAGTCGCTCCACGCGGAAACACGTCCAACAACAAAACCTTGGTTGAAGGCAGACGCATCTTCAGCTCGTCGATAATTCGTTTGATTCCCAACGCAGTGAGTTTAGCGTCTTCTTTTCGATGTCCTGTGTTATTGGTTCCGATCATGATCACAGCCAGTTTCGGATTGATCTCGTCGATCGCACCATTTTGAAATCGCCAAATCACATGTTCCGTTCGGTCTCCACTAAAGCCAATGTTTAATGCATTTCGATCAGCATAAAACTTGTCCCAAGTCTCTCGTCCTTTATCTTCCCAGCCATGCGTGATCGAATCGCCGATCATCAATAAGTCGACCTGCTTCATCGCCTTTCGCTCCGCCAATTTCGCTTCGTGACGTGGCATCCACCACTGGACGGCCCACGCCGCAGTCTGGACTTCGGGCATGATCGCTAACTTCGATTCGACGCCAGGGTAGCCTCGCCAAAGCCATCGAAGGGCATCCGGCAAAACGGCTCCGCCATGTTTTCCGTTGTGGGCTTCATCGCCAAAGTCAAACTTAACGTCGTAGTTCTTGAACTTGAGTGCCGCGTACATTTGTTGGTTGCCAAGCGGCCAGTTGCCGTGCTTGTTGTCGAGATCGTTCCTTCCGTCTTGTAGATAGACACGAAGCGTTTGTTCCTTTGGCTCGGTCTCTTCAGCATCGACTTTGACGCCGTCCGCTTTCTTCGCGTCTGATTCCTTTACTTCTGAACCCTCTCCGTCTTTCGGCTCTTCAGTTTCTACATTCGGTGTTGGCGGAATTATTTTGGTTTCGGTTTTACGAATGATTCCGGGGTAAGTGTCACCGTGTCGAATATTGGTAAAGCTACCGATGTGGCTCAGTACCTTGCCGAACTTGTCCGGACGTTCCCAAGCGACGGTGAACGCACAAATACCACCACTGCTCGCGCCTCCAATTGCACGACCATTGGGATCGTCAGTGATGTTGTATTTCTTTTCGACTTCGGGAAGGATTTCTTCGAGCAAGAGTTTCGAGTATTGGTCACCAAGCGAATCGTATTCGACGCTGCGGTTTTCTGGTTGCGGTCGCCAGCCACGCTTTTCCGGTAAGGCTTCCTTCAAATGCCCCGGATCGACGAAAACGCAGATGGTGACAGGAAGCTCGTTGCGATGAATCAAATTGTCAAACACAACTGGAACACGATATTCCCCGGTTTCGCTTTGGTAAGCGTGTCCGTCTTGGAAAACCATGAGGGCCGCTGGTTCAGACTCGTCGTACTGCGAAGGAACGTAGACCGAATATCGACGCTTGGTTCCCGGAAAAATTTTGCTTTCCAACCATTCGAAGTTTTCAATTGTCCCTTTCGGCACACCAGTTTGTCGTTTGGAATCCGCACCCAGTTGGTACTGACGTTTTTGTTGGGCAGAGAGTGAGTTGGAAAATACAAGCGAGCAGACCAATACGGTGATCACAGTCAAACAAGACAGGAAGTTTTTCATGGTGGAAAGTTTTGTTAGTTCGGAACGTGGATCGGGCGAATTCGGGGCAAACAATCAATTAAGACTGATTGTCCGTTGCGATGAAGCAAACTTGTTGGCTGCTGTCCAATTCGTACTCGAGAATATCAACTCGAATTCGCAGCGGCGTCCTGTTAGATTAGCTTCCGTACGCATTTGTTTCCAGCGCTAATGTCATGACTCACCAAGCATCCAACTCAACCACGACAGAAGACGAGCCCGCCCAAGCGTCTCAGCTTCAGTCCGATCAATGCGCTTTCTGTCTTCGAATTCTTAAGCATGGTACGACGGAGCACCATTTGATTCCGCGTTGCTGTCACAAGAATCGTTGGTTTCAAAAGCGATACACAAGGGACGAGATGCGCTTGACCGTTCCGGCATGTCGGGATTGCCACCGTGCGATTCACAAATTCGTACCTCGTGAGAAGGACTTGGGTCGAGATTTCAACACCGTCGCCGATTTGATGGCCCATCCCGAGATTGGTCGATTTGTGAAGTGGGTTAGTCGGCGTAAATAGGTCGATCGTTGCTTTCCCAGCTCCATCCCGAAAATCGAATCGGATACAAGGCCGAATGCCAGTTGGCAGCCTCGACGTGGCAACCTCAAAGCAGCGCATTCAAAAAACTCAAAATTACACGTAGATCCCAGTTGGGCGAATGAGTACGAGTATGATAAAGAGTACGAGTAAGAATTCTTGCAAAACCGACGTTGAATCCAATTAACCCATGATGATCGAAACAGGATTAGGATATCTGATTGGGCTCGTCGTTGGCATCATCATGGGGATGCTGGGGGGCGGTGGTTCGTTACTGCTTCCGGCGCTGCTCTATTTGCTGCATCTCGATGTCAAGATCGCCACCGCTTACACAACCATTCTCGTGGGGGTCACGGCACTCGCGGGCGTGAGTATCCGTTTGCGACAAGGCTTGATTGATTGGCCAACCGTTTGGGCTTTGGGGATTCCAGTCTCCGCTGGCATGCTGCTGGTTCGGCTTTGGTTGTTCCACGCGATTCCCGATGTGCTCTTTGAGATTGGCTCATTGGTGGTCACGAAGCAGATGTTCGTGCTGACGCTTTTCTCGATGTTGTTGTTTCTTTCATTCGCCACAATGGTTGGACTGATCGGAAAGAACGTCAAGTCAAGATCCAACATGCGTCAAGAATCTCCTGCCAGTTACTACACGACGTTGATAGTGTTGGGACTACTGATTGGGATCCTGCCCGGTTTTACAGGAGCCGGCGGCGGCGTGTTGATCGTGCCGCTCCTGGTAATTTTGTTTGGGCTGCCGATCAAGACCGTCGTTGGAACGAGTTTGACTATCGTTGCGATGAAGTCATTTGTTGGATTCATTGGTGGCGATATGGTGATGTTGGGCAGCGCAATCGAATTCGGATTCCTGTTTCAATTTTCGCTTTTGATGATCTTGGGCGTGATCGTTGGAACGTTTCTTGGTCGAAGGATCGATGCAAATCGACTGAAGCAAATTTTTGCTTGGTTCCTGTTGGGGCTTGGGGTATTCATGATCTTCAATGAAGTGTTTTTGTAAAATCCTGCATGAAGCATTGGTACACTCGGTCGGATTGTTGGCTACAATCGGCGATCATTGATTGAAAGAAGCAAAGTTGATTCACCAGCGAAGCTTCATCACACGGCAAGCGAACTAAGTAGAACCTTTGGACACTTCAATTTTCAGCGGCTGCATTCCAGCCTTAATGACTCCTTGTAATGCTGATCGGACTCCAAATTTTTCGGCACTTGTCGCCAAGGGTCAGCAAATGATGGACGCCGGAATGAATGGCGTCGTCTATTGCGGCTCGATGGGTGATTGGCCTTTATTGACCGATGAACAACGCAAAGAAGGCGTCGCGCAACTGTGCGCGGCCGATGTTCCGGTCGTCGTTGGCACGGGGGCGATGAATACTAAATCGGCGGTTGATCATACTTCTCATGCCGCTTCTGTTGGAGCGAAGGGGCTGATGGTTATTCCTCGTGTATTGTCCCGCGGAACGTCACCAACGGCTCAGCGCGCTCATTTTGCGGCGATCCTTGGCGCGGCCCCCAATGTTCCCGCGGTGATTTACAACAGCCCGTATTATGGTTTTGAAACAAAGGCAGATCTCTTTTTTGATTTGCAATCTGAGTTTCCAAATCTGGTTGGGTTCAAGGAGTTCGGTGGTGCATCTTCATTGAGCTACGCGGCGGAGCATATTACGGGTGCCGATTCTGCGTTGAGATTGATGGTTGGCGTCGACACGCAAGTCTTTCATGGCTACGTCAATTGCGGTGCAATTGGAGCGATTACTGGAATCGGCAACGCGATCCCGGAAGTCGTTTTGAAGTTTGTAGAGTTGTGCGAAAAAGCCGCAACCGGAGATGTTGAGTCACGTCGTTTTGCCAAAGAGCTCAACGATGCTCTGTTCGTGCTTTCGACTTATGACGAAGGGCCAGATTTGGTCTTGTTCTATAAGTACCTGCTCGTGCTCAACGGCGAGACCGAGTATGAACTTCACTTCAATGAAACAGATGCCTTGAGTGCCAGTCAGAAAAACTTTGTTGAGCAGCAGTACAGCTTGTTCAAAAAATGGTGGGCCAACTGGCCAGGGAAAAACTAGAAGCTCTGGCAGCCTTAAATTCTTACGCATGCAGGCGCGAAGGGCTAACCCTACGTTGAGGCTTTCTTCTCATTGCGGAATTTAAACTCGTACAAGGAAGAAGTAGACTCGCCCAAGGAAAAAATGAACAGTTGTCGTTTGTTCCGCCAATTCCTTGCTACAACCCCTTGCTCTAATTCCGCTGAAGATTTCAATCTTTTCGCGCGCCACGATGTTCGAATCCGCATGACAAGCAAACTGGAATTTAGTTACCCAATTCCAGTTCAAATCGGGTTGACCCTCACTAAGTATGGCAATTCTTGAAGCTACATTCTTCCGGCTTCGATAGGGAACGCAATCCGTGCGTTTCAAGTGCGCAAGTTCGTTTTCGAAATTGCAAACTACTTCGTTCAAGAAACGAACGGATTGAAAGCCGCTTTTTCAAGTATCAATTTCTGATGGTGAAGTCGTGTCGTTTCGCGTAGTAAAAATCGTCCTGTTGTGGGTGTTTCCAATTGCCTATTTGCTTGGCAGTTGGATGTTGGCCGACTACTCCAACCGTCCAGGTAACGTTGGCGTCGTGCCGGCGGATCTGAATGCTGTAGATGAGTTTTCGAATTGGATGACGGAAGAATCGTTGGTCAGTTCTGACGAGCCGACTTTGATTTTGTTCTATCATCCACACTGCCCCTGCACCAAAGCGACAATCGAAAACTTGAGACAGGCGGTTGATCGAAGCAAGGATCGAATACGGATCGTCGCGTTTGGGTTCTGTCCAAGTGACCAGCCCGATTCTTGGATTTCATCTCCCTTGACGACCAATCTGCGTCGCCTCAAAGCGTCGGTTGTCGCGGACAAGTCCGGTGAGTACTGTTCCAAATTTGGTGTTACGACTTCAGGGCATGTTCTCCTCTACGGTCATCAAGGCCAACTCCTATTTAGTGGTGGGATCACTTCCGGGCGAGGGCACGAAGGGGTTTGCCCCGCGACTCGTGATTTAGTCAAGCAGATAAAAGCGGAGGCTGGCTCGCAAATTCGCTGGCCGGTTTTTGGGTGTTCAATAGTTACTTCTGAGGTCTCGAAACAATGAATTTTAACCCATCGCTAAATGAGGATAAGACGAACAGCCTTTTCAAAGCTCGCTATCAAGCTGAGTGTAGCCGCGTCAACCGATTTATGATTTGGTTGATGGCTGCCCAATGGTTTGTTGGCATTGGCTTTGCAAGTTTCTTTTCTTCTTTGACCTGGATTGGTGAACGCTACGAAATTCACGTTCATGTTTGGGCCGCAATCGTGCTTGGCGGAGCAATTTCTGGATTTGCAATTCTTTGGGCGAGAACGTTTCCGAAGGCGTCGCACACGCGACATGTGATTGCGATTTCGCAAGTGCTTTGGTCGGCATTGTTGATTCATCTGTCAGGTGGACGGATCGAAACGCACTTTCATGTTTTCGCTTCACTGGCGATTTTGAGTATTTATCGTGATTGGAAAGTCTTGATGACGGCAACTTTCGTTGTCGCCCTTGATCACTTCGTCAGAGGCGTTTTCTACCCACTATCAGCGTTTGGAATCGTTACCGAGAGTCCATTCCGGTGGATAGAACACGCGGCATGGGTTTTATTCGAAGTCTCCTTTCTTGCGCCTGGCTGTGTGATGCTACGCAACGAGATTATGGAACTCTGTGTGCGTCAAACTCAAATCGAAGATGCCAAGAAAACGGTCGACGAGCGAGTCAAAAAGCGAACTTCCGAGCTGTCTTCGGCAAATGAGTCGCTTGCGTCGAAAACGATGGAAGCTGAAAAACTGGCGTTGGTTGCCAAGTACACCGACAACGCCGTGATCATTACCAATGGAGATGCAGAAATCGAATGGGTTAATGCTGGGTTCGAAAGGATTACTGGCTATTCCGAAGAGGAGTCAATCGGGAAGCGACCGGTTGACCTACTCAATGGACCGAACACCGATCCAAAACAGATCGAAGCCATGGAAGCCGCGATCAAGAACAAGCAACCTTATGACTTTGAGATGTTGCGATACCGAAAGAATGGCGAAGCGTTTTGGATGGCGATTGAGGCTCGGCCAATTCAAAATGAAAACGAAAGTAGAACGCAGTTCATTTTGGTCGAAAGCGATATTACCGCTCGCGTCGATGCTGAACTGGAGCGTCAAAAACTCAATGAACAACTTGTCGAAGCATCGCGGGCAGCGGGTATCGCAGAAGTCGCAACTGGCGTTCTTCATAATGTTGGGAACGTGCTCAATAGCGTAAACGTTTCAGCATCGGTTATTGAAAAGCGGATGCGCAAAAGTGCCTTGGGAAAGTTGCAACGAGTCGCCACCTTGATTGAAGAAAACGCCGAAAATTTTGGGGCGTTTGTGTCGGACGATTCTCGTGGGCAAAGAATTCCTGACTACATCGTGAAAGTCACCGATGCACTGCACGACGAGCGTCTAAGAGTCACCCATGAATTCTCTGACTTGTTGAACAACATTGAGCACATCAAGGAAATCGTCGCAGTCCAACAAGACATGGCGAAATCGACCGGGTTGCAGCAATCGGTCACAGTTGGGGACGTCGTCGAAGATGCGCTCGTCGCCAATAAAGGCACTTTGATCAACCACGATATTCAGATCGAATTAGATATTTCAAGTGAACTACCGGAATTCGTAACCGACAAACGAAAGGTTCTTCAAATTCTGATCAACCTAATTAGCAACGCAAAAGACGCTATGGTTCAGGCGAATGCAACCGACCGAGGAATTGAAATTTCTGCATCGCAAGTCGATGATTCAATTCAAATTGATGTGAAAGATAGTGGTCCAGGAATCGCCAACGAAAATCTGAGCAGGATTTTTCAACACGGATTCACCACCAAGAAAACGGGGCATGGCTTCGGACTTCACAGCAGTGCCAATGCCGCAACCGAACTTGGCGGCTCTCTCGTTGCGTTTAGCAAAGGCATTGGGCAAGGCGCGATGTTTCGGTTGACGCTGCCATTTTCCAATCCTGAAGTGCAAGACCGTAGAAAGCAAAAGATCGACCAGATCAAGAATCCGCAGGCGATAAGTGTGACATGAATAGCAAAATCGAAAATGCATTTGAAAAACAGAACCTAAACGTCTCACTCGAGTTGTTTGGCGGTTCAACGGAGCTTCTTCAGAAAGTATTGGATACGATTCCGCAATCTGTTTTCTGGAAAGATCGAGACAGCGTTTATCTCGGTTGCAATCACCTCTTCGCCGAATTGGCGGGCCTTAAATCGTCAACCGAAATCGTTGGCTTGACGGATTTTGATTTGCCGTGGAGTAAAGAGGAGACGGAATTTTATCGCGATTGCGATCAACGCGTGATGAATAGTGGCGTGGCAGAATTGGGGATCGTTGAGACGCAGTACAACAGTAAGGGCGAGAAAACATGGCTAGAAACAAATAAATCGCCAATGTTTGATGATGATGGAATCGTCATTGGGGTTCTTGGAGCCTTCCACGATATTTCCAAGCTTAAGAAAGCAGAAGAATCACTTGTCGAAAACAATGACACACTTGAACAAAGAGTCAAAGATCGCACCGCAGATCTAGCGTCGGCCAGAGACTTAATTAGATCGCAGCTCAAGGAGAAAGAGGCGTCGTTGTGTCAGCTTCGCGAGTTGCAGCAGCAACTGGTCGATACTTCCCGTGCGGCTGGAATGGCTGAGATGGCAACGGGTGTTCTGCACGACATTGGAAACGTATTGAACAGCGTCAAGGTTTCAACGGGCGTCATTCAAAAGCACTTTCAAAACAGTGCGTTTGACAATCTTGAGAAAATTTCGAATTTGATTGACGAGCACGCAGATGACTTCTCAGGATTCGTAACTCAAGATGTTCGTGGCCAGAAAATCCCTCCCTACATCGCGAGGGTAACCAGTGTATTGAGGGATGAACGTAAAAGAGTTGATGACGAATTTCAAGAGATTGTTTGTAATGTTGAACGAGTCAGTCAAATTGTTTCTGCACAAAACAAAGTGGCAAAAACCGTTTGTTTGAAACAAGATTTGGATGTCGCAGAATTGATAGACGAGTCAATCTCCGCTGCCCAGCTTGTCCCTGGTGACAAAACAGTTTCGATTGCCACCGAACTACAAGACGGTTTGCCCGTCGTGAATTCTGATCGACACAAGATCCTTCAGATCGTGACCCATCTCATTAAGAATTCTCTCGATTCAGTCATCGAAAGTGCGGCGGCAAAGCCAACGGTCAAGATCGAAGCACTCCACAAGAATGGTTTTGTAGAAATCCACATTCGCGATAACGGAGTTGGAATTCCAAAAGAAAGGCTTGAAAAAATCTTTGCCCATGGGTTTACGACTAAGCCCAACGGTCATGGGTTCGGACTGCATTGTAGCGCAAACATGGCGACGGAATTGGGGGGATCCCTGATTGCCTGTAGTGAGGGACTTGGCAAGGGAGCGATGTTCAAACTGAAAATCCCTCTGCAAAATTCGACAAAACCAATCGTAGGAAAAAGCAGCCGTGGAAATCAAAACTAGAACGGTCCAAACAAGACTTTGGCTCGGCTTTGGTATGACACTGTTGCTACTAGTCCTGGTTGCAGTGATGGGCAATTACCAAACCAAGCAAATGAATGCTTCGGATGCATGGGTCACCCATACGCACGAAGTCATCGCAACGCTTGAAAGAGTGATGAACGAATTGAAGGATGCTGAGACCGGCCAGCGGGGGTACCTGCTTACATCAAACGAGCGGTATCTTGAGCCATACAACGATTCGGCAGCCACTCGATCAAGCGTAGCCCTTCAGAAACTTCAGACGCTCACGGCGGATAATGCCTATCAGCAGGCGAACATCGTCGTGCTTCGTGGGCTTGTCAATGAGAAACTTGACGAACTGGAGGAGACGGTTGTATTGCATCGCAACGGAAAAACAGAAGAGGCACTCGCGGTCGTTTGCACAGATCGTGGAAAACACTCTATGGAGCAAATTCGAAAACTCGTTGGTGAGATGCAAGCCGAGGAGCAAATGCTGTTACGGCAACGAAAATTGAAATCTCAACAAGCCTCAAACACTTACACATGGACTGTCTACGGTAGTATCGGTTTGGCATTTATCTTGGCACCCATTGTCGGATACTTCACATCGCGGAATGTTGGTTCTGCAGTCGACCAACTCGCGAGAAGCGAATCCACCTTTCGTACGATTTGTCAGTCGCTATTTGATGGAGTTGTGCTTGTCGACAGTTCGGGATTGGTTTTCGAAGTTAACGATACAGCTTGCCGGCTTTTTGAAAGAGCACGCGAAGAACTAGTTGGCGAAGAGTATCGAACCTTATTTGCACAAAGCGGTATGACGTCAGCCGCGAACTGGTTAGCCAAGCTTGCTGATGCAGAAGATTCTATCACGACGAACGAGCATGTTCTAAATCAACAAAGAGACATTCGTGTTGAAATCAGTGCAACCAGAATTGAAATTCAGTCGAAGGAATGTTTCCTCTTGCTCATTCACGACGTCACGCAACGGCGAAGAGCAGAAATCGAAAAAAGAAACCTTCAGAAACGACTCGTTCAAGCCTCGCGTGAAGCCGGAATGTCTGAAGTGGTGACGGGAATGCTTCACAATGTTGGCAATGTCCTTAACAGTGTCAACATTTCAACCAACTTGATCGCTAAGCACCAATCTCGAATCGAAGTCGGCAAAATTCGACAAGTTGCGGAGATGCTTGGCCAAAATCGAGACTCCCTTCCACGATTTTTAAGTGAAGATCGAAGAGGTAAGCTTCTGCCCGATTTCATTCAGTTTTTCGCTGATAAACTTGAAAATCAAATGGAGCAAACGAATTCGGAGATTCATGTTCTGGGCGAACATGTATCTCACATTGCCAATATTATCGCGGATCAACAATCGTCAGCGAAACGCAATGGAGCCTCTGAGTTGTTGGATCCAACTGAGTTGTTTGAAGATTCGCTGAAGTTCATGCAGGACAATCTAAATAGTAATCAGGTTGTCATCGTCCGCGACTATCAAGCCGCAATTCCTAATTGCGTAGTCTTTCGACATGAAGTCGTTCAGATTCTGTGTAACTTGCTCTCTAACGCAACGGATTCGGTGGTGGAATACCGTGAATCAAATCGAGAAATCGGATGCGCGATTTACGAGCTGGACAATGAGCTCGTATTTGAGGTTTCGGATAACGGAAAAGGAATTGAGCCAGAGATGGCAACGCGGCTTTTTCAACACGGTTTCTCAACCAGCGAAAACGGTCATGGATTTGGGTTGCACTATTCAGCCAATGTCGCGAGTTCGATGAATGGTTGCCTCACAGCAATTAGTGACGGGAGTGGAGCGGGAGCGACATTTAGACTGCAAATTCCAATCAGCCAGGTTCGTCAAAGCCGGCTTGACCAGCTCGCAATGTCAGCCGGTGGTGCGTGAGTCGCGGCTCACAGTTGTTCACATCGAAAAACCAAATCGTTTCAAGCTAGTTCACGGCGCAGTCAATTGACGTTGCCGAAGGACAGTGAAACTTTCTTTGACCATCAATGCCAAAGTTGAGTGTCCGATTCTGCGCCATCGCGCAACGTCTGCAATCGAGAAGTATCGTTTGCCCTACGTTTCACCGTTCGCTCGAATGCCTCAAAAAATGCTTGCCATGAAATTGCAAATTTTCGCTAAGAATGCGGCAAAGCGATATTTCAGTTCGTTCTTTTTAGCACAGGCATCGTGACACAAATTATTCACGTCAACCAATAATCCTTTTGAGTTTTCCTAGTCGTCACGCGAGTGATCCAAGAAAAGAGAAGCTACTATTCTGCGATTCAAAC
>CAYMFZ010000010.1:0-15496 GCA_964389585.1 uncultured Pirellulaceae bacterium
ATTCAGGTGGCATTTCAGATTGAATTGGAGCATCTGATTTTCTGGTCGACGCATTTTTCTTGAACTCCGTCGCCTTCACCAATCCAAGAATTGGAAGCAATGAAAACCACAACCAAACCGATGCGACTATTCCAAATCGAGATTGACTCCAACTTGTCATCGCCGAAAACAAAAACCACCCAAGTGCAATTTGATATGGCGTCTTGCTATGCTCGGCATCCGGCAAGAAACGCAGGAACAAATTGGTCACGACAAGACACCAACCGCAGCACGTCATTGCAAACCACACCGCATTTTTGATTGAGTCGATTGAGACAGACGCAACAAACTCTGATTGAGGAATAAGCTTCAAGAAAATCGGCAGCAAGACAGCCACTGCTGAAACCAAAATCATAACATCGGCAATGGAAAAGACTTTTCCTTGATGGTAGCCCGTGAGCCGTGAAATCAGTGCGCCGCCAATCGTGAGCAAAAATGCTATGAGCGGCAACAAAACGACACTCGCAATCTCCACTTGATTGAACTGTATGCTTGGAGTCGCACCGACGCTTGCCAAAGCCCAAACGCAAGCGGCGGAGTGGGCCAACCCCAAGAACATTTTGATCGACACAAGAAATCGAAAACCTGAGATGCCAGCGACAAACGCCATCAACGATCCCGCCACCATCGCGGTTACGAAAAAGATCTGCGACTCGTTGAACATCCAAGGCCACTTGGCGAGAACCAAAAGCAAGCCAATATTCAACGCAACGGATGCGAAAAAGGCGTAGACTCGCCAGCCGGAAAGTCGCTCAACAAGACGGCGGTCTGATTGAGTTGAAGTGCTTAAAGATGGGGCGTTTTGATTGGTGATAAGCGGCCTTCTCGTTTCAATTCAATGGACGATCTAAAGAAAGCCGTTTGTTCTGCTGGCTCGTGACAGACACCGCCGGCTCACTGGATGCCTTTCGGTAAGACGCTAAGTGATTCCAACGCTTGCTTGAACTTCAAAATCTAATTCGATTCCACGTGCGAAACCGGCAGGTTCATTGTCTCAGCCACCTCGATCGCATACTTCGACTCGGGGTAGAGCGAAATCAATTGCTTGGCAAAGACAAGTTGTTCCGTTGCCGAAAACTTTTTACTTTTCGATTGGTTCAGTAGCTTACGGGCTTCCCAACGTCGATTCTTTAAGACTTTTTCAAGGCGACGCTCGCAGGTTTGCAACGTCGCTGACTTGATAAATCTATCTCGGCCAAATTTCGCTTTCGAAGCTTTGTTTAACTCATCCAAAAATTCCAGCAACTGGATTCGACTTCGCCTGTTGACTGCGTTGGCATGCTTTTGATAACTCAGAATCGAACGGACCACGGCGATTTGGTGCAGCGGTTCCATCTCCTGTGCATTCAACGAATCCACCGCGTTTAGAAAATCTTTACTACCTTTGTTGGCCAGTTTGCAAAACAAACCCTCCGAAGTTGAAGTGTCCAACATGGCTTGGTCATTGGCTTTTGTCCAAACGTCTGTCCATTGGGAAATCGCATTCTCCGACGCGGATAATTTGAAAGTGCCGGAGACTGACGGAATGCTCGTGTCAAACAAACCATAACTTAATTCCTGCAAACGCTCTTCTGCTTTCAGCCGATCTCGCTCGGATCGAGACTTCAAGATGGGAATCGCTGCGAGCGCGATCTTGTAACGCCGAGCCCAAATGGAAATATCACCAGGCTGGATCAATTGGCCACTACCCAAGAGAAAATCGTCAGACGACTCGATCATTTCATCGACATATTCTCGCACTTTCACGAAACGAAACTGCCCACCACTGACGTTGGAAAGCTCCTCCATGTTCGCTTTCGAACTATCATCTTCGAGAGCGATTGAATTGATCCGGATTGGTGCTTTTTCTTGAATTTGTTTTTTGGTGATGTCGATTGAAAGCGGATCACCATCGTGCTTTTCATCACGAAATTCTCCGTCACTCAACATAAAAATCGCATCCGGGTTCATCTTAAAAGCAAGTTTTAGACTTTCGCGCGGATCGGTCCCGCCGGCAGCTCGATCTTCCCAAAGCCAGTCTTTTAGCTTGGCTTTATTCTCCAACGTTGCCTTGACGGGCTTGGGCAACAATGACTCTTCGTTAAACATTTGCTTCATGTTATTTGAGAACAACACGACATAAAACTCTTGATGAGGCTGGAGACTCTCGACAGATTTGAGCAACTCCATTCTTGCCACATCAAATCGAGTTACTTTATAGTCGTTGATCTCGGCAGATTCGTAGTCCATCGATCCTGATCGATCGAGCACATAGACGAACTTGTTGCCTTGTGCCTTGGTGCCAAAAAACTTGGCGGATTTTCCATCGCCAGCGCCGGTTCGCATTTCGCCACCGCCTTCGACCCCGGCGCGATCACCGACATCGACGATTTGCTGGTCGCCGTCATTTTCACCCATCACCGTATTCATCAGTGCGTCATCGAAGGGTGAAATCAAATCTTCTGTTGAATCCAAGTCGACTTCGACCTCGGCAATCGCGCCGTCGTCTTCTTCAATGTCGGCTGAGCTAAGCATCTCCAGAACGATAATGGCTTTTCCTGTTCCAGTGATCAGCACCAACGAAAAGATTAGAATTAAAAAAGTATGAATCGCAAATGAAACAAGAAAACTAGAATTTCGCGCGGCCCATTCACGCGTCAGGAGGTCGCCCAACTCGAAAGGACGATCTTCTTCTTCAGCAAGCTGAATTGCCAGGAGGCCATTTTCGGAAACAAAGTTGGAGTCGCCAGTTCCGGGAAGCCTGATTTCTTGCTTCTTGAAACGAGCCTTTGAACGCGTTTTTGAAAGTGGCTTGCGAGTTTGGATTGGGATGGGCGTTGATGGAGCAACCGTCGAAGGCAAGGATCCGTCAGTCTTTTTTTCTACCTGGCCAGACGCCGCGTTCTTGGCTGAAGAATTCGATCTGGAAGAATTCGATCTGGAAGAATTCGGTTTGGCGACCGAAAGTCGTTGGCGAGATGGTTTCATCTTTTAGTCTTGCTCCCACGTCGCTTGAAACAACGTACGAATTTATCGCCTTGCTGTTTTTATCTTACTCAATCAAGAAGATAAGAGCAAATATTAGACGCCGAGTACCTGTAGAGTTCTGGAGAACTGCAATTCGTTTTCGAAGACATTTGCAGCCTTGAATATACAATTAGTGGGTGACTCTTGCCGAGAGTTACCAAGCCGATGAGCGGACTCGTTTATCGATAAAACGCTTGCTGAAATTGGGTCTTGCGTGAATCTTGGAAACTTCCGGCAGAAGTTACCCACCAAAAAATGTCACAACAATCAACAAAAGTCGAATTTAGATTCGAACCGTTGAGAAACCATTTGTTGACACATACTTTTCGGGCCGTGTCGCTATCGCCGAGTAATCACCCAAGAAAGGGGCATTGAAATCACGCAGAGCCGCGAAGACGCAGAGAAACATTCAATGAACTCTGCGTCCTTGCGGCTCTGCGTGAGAAATTTTCATTCATTCTCGACGATGTTTACCAACAAGTAAAAGATGTCTTAAGACGAAGAAGAAGTTGACGTCGGCGATTGATCAGATTGGCGAATCGCTAGCGTGGACACAGAACTCCTGTCACTTAAGTCGAAGAGATTTCAGATTTCACATCGGGCGCTATTTTAAAAAATTGCAGTTGCCCAGTTAGGCAATTAACGCCTCTACGCGGGATTAGGCGCTGGCTTTTCGGATAGCTTGCAAACCGTTTCGAACTGCTTCTTAGTCACAGGCTGGACTGAGAGCCGCGAACCTTTTTGCAACAGTACCATTCCGTCCAGACTTTTGACCGTGCGGAGTTCGGCGAGCGACAAAGGCCGCTTGAGCTTTTTGACTAGCTTGATATCGACCATGAACCAACGAGGATTTTCATGTTTCGATTTTGGGTCGAAGTGTCTTTCTTTCGGATCGAAAGCGGTGAAGTCGGGATAGGATTCCTTGACGATTTTTGCAACGCCTGCGACGCAAGGTGGTTTTGCGTTTGAATGATAGAAAAGAACTTTGTCGCCTTTCTTCATGTCGTCACGCATGAAGTTTCGAGCTTGGTAGTTGCGAACGCCATCCCAGTGAGTTGTTTTGTTTTTCTCAGCGGCGAGGTCGTCGATCGAAAAGCAATTGGGCTCTGACTTCATGAGCCAGTATTTGATTGGGGTTGGCATTTTGGATTAGGAACGAATGGCGGTTTCTGGGAGCTGGCAATTCTCAGGCTGGAAGCCTAAGTCACTTCTCTTACTCTTACTCTTACTCTTACTCTTCAACTCTTCAACTCTTCAACTCTTCATTCGCGAAACAGTTGAGGACAACTGTTCTACAATCAGGTTACCCTCGCTTCGCATAGGGGGCTGGCGCTATTTCACGGAGTGAAATGCCACAATGCAATAATCCAACAATTCCACAACACAACAATTCTGGGCGGCTTTTCACATTCGAACCTGTTGCACTTGTTGCACTTGTTGTTGGCGTACATGCGTCGTGCACATGTCGAAGTTCGAAGTTTACTTTGGCCTTACGGCTCTCAAGTTACCTTCTCGGAAAGCGTCGGCCATGGCTTGTGGTACTTCGGATTCAGCCATGACGAGTTGAGCACGTTGTTTTGCCACGTCAGCTTTCATTTCTTGCTCTTTGGCAATCGCATCGGCGCGTCGTTTTTCGGCCGCGGCCTGAGCCACTCGCGTATCCGCTTCGGCTTGGTCGGCTTGGAGTCTGGCTCCGATGTTTTCGCCAACGTCGATATCCGCAATGTCGATCGAAACGATTTCAAACGCAGTGTGCGCATCCAGTCCACGCTCGAGAACTGCTCTTGAGATTCGATCTGGATTCTCAAGCACCTGCTGATGGCGATCCGATGAACCGATGGATGAAATAATCGACTCTCCCACGCGAGCGATGATCGTTTCTTCTGTCGCACCCCCGATCAGTTGCTCAAGGTTCGTTCGCACCGTCACACGAGCCCGAATTTTAAGCTCGACTCCATCTTTCGACATCGCACTCAGGAAATTTTTGCCGCTACGCTGAGGATCGGGACAGTCGATGACTTTGGGATAGACCGATGTACGAACGGCATCCATGACATCGCGACCGGCCAAGTCGATGGCTGCCGCGCGATCGAAATCAAGATCAATGTTGGCTCGCTGCGCGGCGATAATTGAGTTCGTAACTTTCATCACGTCACCACCGGCAAGATAGTGGGCTTCGAGTTGCTCGGTGCTGATTCCGTCTTTGCGGCTGATGTTTAGTCCGGCTTGTCTCGCCATGACCTTGGCCTTCACAATCATGTCAGGACGTACTTTTCGAAAGCCCATTGCGATCAGACTGAACAAGCTAACGTCGGCGCTCGACATGTAGGCTTGAAACCAAAGCTTGCCGTAAGTCAAAAAAGCCATGGCTAAACCGAGCGCCATTAAAGCCAGCAATCCGATTCCAGCCCAAATCAAAATCTGGGTTACATCAGAAGTATCAACCGCATCCTGGCCCATTTGCTGAGCGAGGATGAAACTACAATCGAGAAAGCTTTGACTGGTTTGCACGGCAACAATTACCTGTTGGGAGATTCAGTAGATAATGAAATGATAACGGGATTTTCGATCGTTGTCATCTATTGGAAACCGTGGTTTGCGCGGTGGATCGGCTGTCAGATCTCCAATTCTTTCTTTTAATTCAGAGTCTGAATCTCGTGGATCTCAGGCTGTCTTGTGGATCTCAGGCTGGAAGCCTAAGACACGATCGTGATCGCTGGACGTCTTGATTCGGTTTGAACTTTGGTGAGGAGTTCTAGAAAACGTAGTGATTGCGGAGCAATCAACGGCTATCGATCCAGCCGCCTCCCAAGACTTGGTCTTCGGAATAGCAAACGACGGCTTGGCCAGGGGCGACACCGTTTTGCGGTTCGTCAAACGTCACACTCAATCGCGAATCAGGCAGGACTTCTGCCGTCGCCGGATGAGCCGTGCTGTTGTAGCGAATCTGAGCAAGGCATTTAAAAGTTCCCGTTGGCGGGTCGGTCAGCCAATTGGTTTCGCTGGCCGTCAATTCTTTTTGCCCAAGCTCCGAAAGCTTTCCAATCACGACTTGTTTCTCGCCAGGGTGAATCTTCACGACAAAGTATGGTTCGCCCATCGCGACGCCCAATCCTTTTCGTTGGCCAATCGTAAACCGCTCAATGCCCGGATGCGTGCCAACAACCGTTCCGTCAGTCGTAACAATTTCGCCCGCCAACTCACCACCCGATTCGTCCACAACATCACCGCGCCGCTGGCGAACGAACTCATCGTGCTTGCCAGACGTCACGAAACAAATTTCCTGTGAGTCTTTCTTCTCGGCAACATTGAACCCAAGTTGACCGGCGACTTCTCGGATGAAAGGCTTTTGGTATTGGCCAACGGGAAGCAACATTCGCTTGAGAAACTTTCGCTTGATTCCGAACAGAACGTAGGACTGATCTTTGCCTTCGTCGACTCCACGAAGCAAACGAAGCTGTCCTTCATCTCGAGCAAGTTGTGCATAATGCCCGGTCGCCAAGAATTCAGCCCCAACGCTGTCCGCGTAATCGAACAGCTTTCCAAACTTGATCCGGTTGTTGCACATCACGCACGGGTTAGGCGTACGGCCAACGGTGTATTCATCAACAAAGTAATCAATGATGCCGCGAAATTCTTCTTCGAGATTCAAAGCGTAAAAAGGGATGCCCAATCGTTCCGCCACGCGACGACCGTCTTCAGCGTCCGAAGCGCTGCAACAGCCTTGTTTGTGATCGGCCCGATTGTTGAGTACCGGCAGCAGCGGAGACGAGTTGACTTTGCCGTCGATCGAACAGGCTTCGACGGCTTTCTCGCCATGCCGCATGAAAACGCCAATCACTTCGTGGCCTTGTTCGATGAGCAGGTGCGCGGCGCCGCTAGAGTCGACCCCACCTGACATTGCTAGAACTACTCGAGCCCCGGTTTACCTTTTTTGTTGATTGAAAAAATTGTGAGCCGTGACGCGTAAGCGGCCGGGCAATTTCCGCTAGGTTGACGCCTGCCGCGAAAGCTTGAACGGCCTTCCTATTTTGGCAATGTGTTTTTTTCAAGCTGTTGCTGCCAAAGTGATCCTGCCTTCGCGACTGCCCGGTGCCTTACGGCTCGCGGCTCACCATCCATTCGCTTGGGCGTCAAACAAGTCTAGATCCAAGGCCCGAATTGAACAAGCTTCCAAAACTTAAACCATCTTATACCGAGACTTCAAATCGCCTAAGTCCGTGACGTTGTAACCGGCGGGGCGAGGATTTCGGTGGGCTGGCCTGAGACTTTCGTTAGGCTGGTTTTCGTTAGGCTGGCCCGAGGCCTTACGGCCGACGGCTCACGGAGACTGGCGGCGGGCAGTCGGATCCTTTGGTGACGTGAGCCGCGACGTGTAAGTGGCCTGCGATTCTTGACCAGTAAATGCTTGTCAAATCGGACTTTCAAAAGTCGCTGTTTCGCCTATCGGATTTTGGCCACTCCCGATATGATTCTGGGTTCGAATCCAGCAGAACCAGCCCCATCAAGCGGAGTCCGAATTCATTCGAATCGGCAAACCCGCGGAAGTAAAAATGACCCAACGAAAAGACATTCGCAATATCGTCATCATCGCTCACGTCGATCATGGCAAAACCACGCTCGTCGATTGCTTGCTTCGGCAAAGCGGACAGTTTCGCGAATCGCAACTTCAAGGCGAGCGGATTCTTGATTCGGGTGACATTGAAAAAGAGCGCGGCATCACGATTCTCGCCAAGAACATTGCACTCCCCTACAAAGGCGTGAAGATCAACATCATCGACACGCCGGGTCACGCTGATTTTGGTGGCGAAGTCGAACGAGTCCTCAAGATGGCTGATGGTGCTTTGTTGTTGGTCGATGCCGCTGAAGGCCCGATGCCGCAAACACGATTTGTTTTGGGCAAAGCGCTTGAGGCGGGGCTTAAGCCAATCGTCGTCGTCAACAAAGTCGATCGCCCTGACGCGCGGACGGCGGAAGTCGTTGACGAAGCGATGGAATTGATTCTTGAAATGGGCGGCGAAGAATACCTCGATAACTTCCATTACATTTACGCCTCTGCAAAAGACGGTTACGCGACAACTGTTCCGGATACTTTCGAAGGCAACATGGAACCGCTGCTCGATCTTGTGCTTGAGCAAATCAAGCCGCCAACGATTGAGCCGGGCAAGTTCCGAATGGGTGTGACGACGATGGACTGGTCAGAATTTGTGGGCCGAATCGCCGTCGGTAAGATCGTCAGTGGATTCGTCAAAAAGGGTCAGTCGGTTAACGTGATTGGAGCTGACGGCAAGTCGCGAACTTGCAAGATCTCCGGGCTTAACTCGTTCGACAAACTTGGACGTGTCGAAGTCGACCGCTGTGAGGCAGGTGAAGTCGCCGCAATCATCGGGATCGAAGATATCGAGATTGGCGACACGATTTGCGATACCGATGTCACCGAGGCGCTTCCGCGTATCTCAGTCGACGAACCGACGTTGCAGATGGTTTTCTCGATCAACAGCTCTCCTTTGGTTGGCAAGGAAGGCAAGTACGTTACCAGTCGGCAGCTTCGTGAACGGCTGATGAAAGAGCTTGACCGAAACGTCGCGCTCAAAGTCGAGCCAATGGAAAGCGGCGATTCGTTCGCGGTCGCGGGCCGCGGAATTTTGCATTTGGCGGTCTTGATTGAAACGATGCGCCGCGAAGGGTTTGAGCTTTCGGTCGGCAAGCCAAAAGTCGTCATCAAAGAAATTGATGGCACTATGCACGAGCCATTTGAGACGTTGGTCGTAGAAGTTCCAACGGAAAAGTTCGGGCCTGTCATGGAAATGGTTGGCAACCGCCGTGGCGAGATGCAGGAGATGACGACACGTGGCGATTTCACGCTTGCGAATTTCATCATCCCTTCACGCGGCTTGATTGGAATGCGAACCAAGCTACTTAACGCGACTCAGGGGACCGTGATCATCAATCATCGCTTTCTCGAATTTCGACCGCTCGAAGGTGAGATCGCAGCGCGTCCCAATGGCGTGATGATTTCAATGGTTCCGGGTAAAGCCGTTGGGTTCGCACTGGCTGGACTTCAACAACGAGCCGAGATGTTTGTTTCGCCCGGCGACGATGTCTATGAGGGCATGATCGTTGGCGAGAATGCTCGCTCGAATGATCTTCCAGTCAATCCAACGAAAGCCAAACAGCTTACGAACATGCGTGCATCGGGTACGGATGACAATATCATCCTAAAACCATCCCGCTTGTTCACGCTTGAGTCGGCGCTCGAGTACGTTGAAGATGATGAATGGGTCGAGATCACGCCCAGCAACATTCGCTTGCGAAAAATGCTTTTGAAAGAATCTGATCGCAAGCGTGCTAACCGGGCGGCGTTGGCTACGAAGTAATTCGTTGCGAAACGCTTGACTTCGATTGTTTATACCCTGAAAGGATTTCAGCATTTAGCCGGTGGTTGAGGCGAAGCCGACACCACCGGAAATCGTTCCCACCAAAAACAATCACCCCAATGAGGTCGCAGCCAATAAGGTCGCAGCCATTGAGGTCGAAAGCGATCTTTATTGATAATGCTTCGCCCTTCTCAGGGTCGTTGAGAGAGGCCGCAATGTCCGGTGGTTTTCGCTGTCGCTCGACCACTGGCTAATATCCGAAATCCCATCCGGGATAATGTGAGGCAAAAAACAAGGGTCTCGATCAACAGTGAGCCGAAGGCGCTAGCCTCAGGCCAGTTGAGCGAGTGGTTTGTTTGCTGGTTATCCTTGGCCCGAGGCTGGCGCCAACGGCTCACAAGTTGCGGGATACGCTTTTAATCGTCAACTGAATCAGTGACCAAATATTGTTCAATGACTTCATAAAGTTCCGTCGGTTTGACGGGTTTGGAAATATAGTTGTCCATCCCTACCTCAAGACACTTTTCTCTGTCACCTATCATTGCGTTTGCGGTCATGGCAACGATTGGAGTATGCCCACCATGTTCTTGCTCCAATTCACGAATGGCAATTGTCGCTTCCAAACCATCCATAACAGGCATTTGAACATCCATCAGAATCAGCGAGTAATCCCCGTTTTGCCAAGCCTGAATTGCTTGTTCGCCATCCTCTGCAACGTCGACGGAATGCCCTCGTTTTTCTAGCAAGCCAACGGCTACTTTTTGATTCACCAACGTATCTTCAGCCAGCAAAATTTTCAGCGTGCCGGTTGAGCTGGCTGCCTTTTCCGTTAGCGCAGTTGGCGCCGACAGCGCCGATAGCGCCGGCAAACTAGTTTCAGGGATTTGAGAACTTTCGGATAAGCCAAGCATGCAAGTCACGAAAAAAGTTGACCCTTTGCCAGGTTCGCTTTCCAACCAGATTTTGCCGTCCATCATTTCGATCAGTTGAGAAGAAATTGGCAGCCCCAAACCTGTTCCACCAAATTCACGCGTCGTCGAAGAGTCGGCTTGGTCAAACGCCTCGAAGATTTTTGTTTGCTTGTCAGGCGGGATACCAATTCCGGTGTCACGAACAGAGATCAACAACACAACCACTTCGCTGGTGGCGGATTGCTGCTCAACATGAATGATGACTTCGCCTTCACTGGTAAACTTGATTGCATTTCCAGCTAGATTCATCACGACCTGTCGAATCCGTCCAGGGTCTCCGATTAGAATGTCGGGAATTTCCGGTTCGATTCGAACTGCAAACTTGAGATGCTTTTCAGCGGCCCGGACAGAAAGCGTTTGACCGGTTTGGCCGATGCAATCTCGAAGACTGAATTCGATAAACTCCAGTTCTAATTTTCCGGCTTCAATTTTTGAGAAATCGAGAATGTCATTGAGCAATCTCAACAACGATTCTGACGATTGCATGATCAGTTTGAGGTAACCGTATTGTTCACTGGTCAAAGGAGTGTCACCCAGCAAAGCTCCCATCCCAATGATGCCATTCATCGGCGTGCGGATTTCATGACTCATGTTTGCCAGAAACGCACTTTTGGCTTGATTGGCATCTCGGGCTTCATCGCGGGCAACGACAAGGTCGTTATTGGCTTGACTGAGTTGGCTACTCATTTTGTTGAACTGTTTTCCCAGCGTGGCGATTTCATCTTTCGATGTAACTTCGACTCGTGTTTCCAAATCGCCACGACCAAGCGCTTCAGTCGCTTCCGTCAAACGGCTAACACGTTTGGAAAGCGACAACGCGACTGTGCCGCCGACCAAAAAAGCCATGAGCGTCGCAACGACTGAGATCCAGATGATACGCTGACGGAGCGCAATCACGGGCGCGAAAACTTGCGACTCAAGGCTTTCATCAACAACAACCCACCCAAGTCCGTCAAAATCTTTGTGACCTTTGGAGAACGCGAAACCGCAAAGTAGCTTTTCTTGAGTAACGGGGTCCAAAGCCTGAGACGTTGCACTTGATTCGGATGAGTTGACGGGCACACTGGCGAAGTAATTCTTCTTCTCTACAAGAGAGTCAACTTTTTCGTTGCCGATATGAATAATTTCGCCACGATCATTCAACAACAAGACCCGATTGGCTCCTTGCTCTTGTCCCGATCGCCGATCAATGAGTCGAAAGATCTCCTGAATATCGAGAACGGCTTTCATCACACCTCTTAACTCACCGTTGTCGTCATCAATCCGCAGACAAATCTCGACCGAGTAAATTTGAGCACTTTCGTCATAGTAAATGTCGCCAACGAACACGCCATCTGCTTGAGCGTTCTGCCACCAAGGCTCATCGCTCTGCTCGTAGTCTTCCGTCCGCGCGGATTGGGCAACGTTTGCGCCGTAGCGATTGGTGAAAAATACTTCGCCAAAAATCGTGTAGCCCGCGATCTCGTCGAGCTTTCTTAGTCTGCTTCGGATGTCCCTTGAAAGCTTGTTGACAATCAAAGGGCGGATCAGCTTGCGCGAGGCATCCGAGTTGGAACGCCACAATTCATCTCTTTGCTTGACGATCGACTCTGGAGATTCCATCGCCTCGAAAACCGCATTTGAACTGTCAAGCGTTTCTTGAACGAGTTCGCTGCGAGAGTAGGCTTGCCATTCGGCGGCGCGGACTTGGACGATTCGATCAATCTCATCCATGAGTGCTTCAGCGCGGGCAACCGAGGTTGCTTTGATGGCTTCCCGCAAACTCCGCTGACCTACGCTGGTCGCGTACCAACCCACCATCCAAATCAAAATGGCTGGCAAAACCATCGCCAGTAAAAGTTTGTGAAGAATTCTCATCGTTTGGGTCCTCCATCAGCAGAAGGACAAATCGCGCCGTTGCGACAGAGTGAAAGTCAGATAACGGTTCCGATTGTACAAGAAAAACGATCGCTAGGTGAATTCAAATAAGCGGCGTACGCACGAGTTTTGAATGGAGCTGTAAATTGCGGCGAAGAGGTAGCGAAGAGGCGAATTTGAATGGTGATGCTGGCCCGAGGCCTTACGGCCAGCGGCTCACAAAATTTGAAATCTGGAATTTGAAACTAGTTTCCACATTCCACATTCCACATTCATCCCGCCCACGGATTCTTCCACTCGTTACACTGCTCCAAGTATTCGCCGTAAACAGGGAACTCATCGGACTTCATTTTCAACCACTCCATCGAATCGGCGACAAGCTCTTGTTCATCTTCGATGGTTAACTGCCCGGTAAGCACTTTTGTTCGAAGCAAAACAAAGTACGTATCCAACACATCGCAGCGACAGTAATCATTGATCCGACCAAGCTCGCCTTCGTTGTAGAGATCTTGAACCATGTGGCCCGCGATCCCCATCTTTCCGGGTTTGCCGAGTACGTTGGCCACCAAGTTGAGCCCACCGTTGAGTCGAGTCGCGCCGTAATTGGTGATGATCTCCTGCAAGTCGAGATGCGAATTCATGTTGTAGCGATTTCGCTTTTGGTCATAAGTTCGCTCATGAAGATTGAACCAAGCCGGAATGCTCAAGCCAAAACGAAAGGCGGACATCTCCATCAAAGGAATATCAAACGTGCGCCCGTTGAAGCTGACCAGCGTTGGCATCTTGTAGGCTTTCCACCCATCCCAAAAAAGCTTGGTGATCACATGCGGGCGAAACTCAGGTTCATCAAGCGTAACGATGTCAATGATCTTGAGATCGACGCCGACTTTTATGATCGCAACTGAAACCGGCAAGTGATAAGTGTAAGGAATGAACTCGGAACCAAATTGCTCCATCCGTTCGGCGCAATAAACTTCGATGGCTTTTTCGGGCGAGTAATTTTCCGCTGGATACCGAACTTTCGAAATCAAGCTCCCGTCAGCGATACTTTCGATATCGAAAACGAGGTGGCTGACGGCGGGAGATGACATAGAATAGCTTTGTAAAGTTACAGCTTGCGAAGCCCCAATCTTATCCGAGTCCATTGGGATTGAAAACATACGGGCGGCATGCCCTTAAAGCGTTGGAATTTCGAATTCATTTTGGCGTCTCCGTTTTGATATTTCGATTGCCCCTCGTACACAGACCAATGATTGCGGTACTGGTGGCCGTTGCGACGTCTGGCCTAAACTACTTCATGATCAGACCGGGAGTGTATCAATGGGCCTATTCAGCTCTCACGGTAGTCACTTGGATCGAAACCATGATTCTATTGTGGTTTCTCCGAATCGAAGGTTATCGATTCATTTCCCAACCACGAATTAATTCAAACAGCTCAACGAACCAAGCCGAAGTCTAAATAAGATGAACAAAGAACGACTGCTCGAACGCTTTCTTCAATACGTAAAAATCAACACGACTGCAGTTGAAGACAGCGGCAACTACCCAAGTAGCCCTGGGCAAATGGAAATCGGCAAGTTGCTGGTCGAACAGATGAAGGCGATGGGTATCGCGGACGCGACGCAAGACAAATGGGGCATCGTCTACGGAACGGTTCCCGGCAACGTTGACGGAGCTCCGGTCGTCGCATTCAACTCGCATGTTGATACGTCACCAGAAACGACAGGCGAGGGCGTTAAACCCAATGTCATTTATGACTTTGACGGAAACGACGTTCCGTTGACTGGCGATCCAACCAAAATCATTACAGCCGCAAGTTGCCCTGAACTCCCTGAAGCCGTAGGCAAGACGATCATCACGACCGACGGCACGACACTGTTGGGTGGCGACGACAAAGCGGGCGTTGCGATCATTATGGAGCTGGCCAATCACTTGATCGAAAACCCAGACATCAAGCGAGGCGACGTGCGGATCTTTTTCACTTGCGATGAAGAAATCGGGCATGGCGTTGACCATGTTGATTTGGAAAAAGTGAACGCAACTGTTTGTTACAACTTTGATGGAGGTGGACAAGGCGACATCGATGAGGAAACGTTTTCCGCGGACATGGCGTTGATTACGTTTACCGGCGTTAACACGCATCCGGCGTATGGCAAAGACAAAATGGTCAACGCCAGCCGTGCCGCTGGACTTTTCTTGGCAAAAATGCCGGCTGATCTTTCACCCGAACGAACAGACGGCCGAGATGGATTCTTGCACCCTTATGTTGTCGAGGGCGGTGTTGCTCAAGCTATTTTGAAAGTGCTGATTCGAGATTTTGATACTTCTAAGCTGGAACAGCACGCGAATGTGATGCGAAAGATCGCAACGGAAGTTGAATCGGATTGCCCCGGCACCTCAGTCGATATTGAGATCATCGAACAGTATCGAAACATGGCCGATGGATTGGTTAACGAACCACGCGCGGTGCAGTATGCAGTCGAGGCACATGAAGCGCTTGGCCGCGTCTACCAGCGAACGATTGTTCGAGGTGGAACGGATGGCTCGCGATTGACGGAACTGGGATTGCCGACGCCTAATCTTTCGTCTGGACAACACAATATTCACTCGCCACTTGAGTGGGCCTGTCTCGACGAGATGGTGGCAGCCTGTGAAGTCGGTGTTGAAATCGTAAAACGCTGGGCTCAGTAGGCTGGGTTGTAGTGGATTGTGGCTGGGCTGTAGTAATTGAGCTGTTTAAGAAGTCGCATTCTAACGATTGCGAATTGAACTTCTGATTCACGTTTCGATTGCGGAGCAATCAACGACTATGGCCGCTCGATCAAAACAATTGGTGAAAGTTTTTGCCAAAGCAGCAAGGCTGATCATTGTGGCATTTCACTCCGTGAAATAGCGCCAAACCCCAATGCGAAGCGAAGGGTTTTTCGAGGTGGAACGGATGGCTCGCGATTGACTGAATTGTGATTGCCGACGCCTAATCTTTCGTCTGGACAATGCTACATTCACATACCACTTGAATGGGTCTGTCTCGATGAGATGGTGGCGGCCTGTGTAGTTGGTGTTGAAATCGTAAAACGCTGTGGGCAACAACTTGGATTGGGCTCGGCTGTATTAGATTGGGTTGTAGTGGATGAGCTGTTTAAGAAGTCAAATTCTAAAAGATTGCGAATTGAACTCCTGATTCACGTCTTGATTGCGGAGCAATCAACGACTATGGCCGCTCGATCAAAACAATTGGTGAAAGTT
>CAYMFZ010000010.1:15596-23955 GCA_964389585.1 uncultured Pirellulaceae bacterium
TTTGGCAAAGCGTTTATTTGTCGGGGCAAACTGAATGCGAACTCATACTCATACTCATACTCATACTCTTAATCTTAATCGTTCTCGGCTCTTTCTCTTTCTCACTCTCGACTCGTTCTCGTTCCCAAAAAAACCCTTCGCTTCGCATCGGGGTTTGGCGCTATTTCACAGAGTGAAATGCCACAATTGCCAGCTATACTAGGCAGCGATAATTCAGACAGGAAATCAATGATTCGATTTATCGTAGCTATTTGCGTTTGCTTGGTCTTCTTTGGAAGTTTCACAGGTCAAGCGTGCGCCCAGAACGAAGAATACTCCGCGGAGCAAATCGAGTTTTTTGAAAAACGAATCCGGCCTTTGCTAATCAATCACTGTCTTGAATGCCATGGAGCAAAGAAAGCGGAAAATGAACTGCGACTAGATTCGCGACAGGCGATTCTCAAAGGCGGATCGACTGACCGACCAGCCGCGATTCCCGGCGACGCTCAACATAGCCTGATGATCAATTCCGTTCGTCAGGACGGCGATTATGACATGCCGCCGAATGGAAAACTGACCGACGAAGAAATACTAGACTTGGCAACCTGGGTTCAAACGGGGATGGCTTGGCCCACATCAAGCTCGACTATCACTGCCACCTCGATGTCTGACTTGATCAAGCAACATCAAGAGACGCATTGGGCGTTTCAACCTATCGTCACGCCGGAGGTTCCGACTTTCGATCAAAGCAAGAATCCAATCGACCAGTTCGTTTCGGCCAAGCTCGAATCAAAAGGGCTTGCTCATTCGCCGCCGGCCGATCGCCGCACACTGATTCGTCGCTCAAGTTTTGACTTGCTTGGTTTACCGCCGACCTACGACGACGTCCAGTCATTCATCAACGACGATTCTGAGAATGCTTATGAAAAACTAGTTGATCGGTTGCTCGACTCGCCGCATTATGGCGAACGTTGGGCTAGGCATTGGCTTGACGTGGCTCGCTATTCCGACACTAGCGGATACACGCTCGATAATGTCGACAATCGTTTTCCGTTTGCATTCACTTATCGTGACTACGTGATCGATGCGTTGAATTCAGACTTGCCATACGATCAGTTCATCCGTGAGCAACTCGCCGCGGACTACTTGGAAGTGCCCGCGGACAAGAAAACGCTTGCGGCACTCGGATTCATAACCGTTGGTCGAAGGTACCTTGGTCGCCCCGACACCATCGACGATCAAGTCGACGTAGTTACACGCGGGTTGATGGGTTTGACCGTAAGCTGCGCTCGTTGCCACGACCATAAATACGACGCGATCCCGACTCAAGATTACTATTCATTGTATGGCGTGTTCGCCAACAACTACGAGCCAAGTGAGCTTCCGCTTTTGGGCAGTACCGAAGATCTGGCGAAATTTGAGCCTTATTTCGAAAATTTAACGCAGTTAAAAACCGAGATCGAAACGTTCCGCGCGAGCAAGCTTGAAGAGTTGACTGATCATATCCAATCGCACTTCGTTGATTATCTGGCTCACGTGATGTTACCGGACAATGTCGAGTTGATCGAGCGACAACCGTTTATCAAACTCAAAGGCCCAGACGTTCGGCGCAAAGTTGTAGAACACTGGAAAGGCTTTCTGGCCAACAAACATGACGACACGGCATTGATAAAACCGACTCTCGAATTGCTGGCGTTGCCTGATGAGCAATTTGAATCTGCGGCGGCCAAACTCATTGGCCATTGGTCCACGCATCCGAATGAATCGAAGATCAACGCTTTGTTTCTTGAGGCACTCAATGCAAATCCGCCAAAGCAGAAACTTGAACTCGCACAAATTATGGGAAGACTGTTTGACGAAGTGGTTGAGGAATGGAAGTCAAATGGCTCGAAGGCACCTGCACCCAATCAATTTTCTGGTCCGCGTCGTCAAATCGCGAACCTCGTGCTGGCGAACAGATCGCCTGCTCGTTTAACCAATGAGCAACTTGACAGGTACCTCAACGTTGCGGAGCAGAAAGAGATTCGCAAACTTCGAGATGCGGTCAATCAGCATAACTCTGAATCGCCGGAAGGTTTGGCACGTGCCATGATCCTCCGTGACAAAGAAACATTGATCGACCAACATGTTTTTCGTCGTGGAAATATTCACTCGCGTGGCGAACTTGCCCCAAGACGATTCGTCGCATTATTGAGTAGTGATAAACTGATTAATCACAAACCAAGCGAGTCTGTCAGCGACGCGAGACCGATCTTTCAACGAAAAAGTGGGAGACTGGAGTTGGCTGAAAAAATTGCCAGCCGGGACAATCCACTGACCGCCCGAGTGTTAGTCAATCGCGTTTGGATGCATCACTTTTCTCAACCACTAGTCGACACGCCCAGCGATTTTGGAATTCGATGTAGCGCGCCAGTGCAGCGCGAATTGCTTGACTATTTAGCAAGCGAGTTTATGCGCAATGGTTGGTCGATAAAATGGCTACATCGCGAAATCATGAATTCCAAGACGTATCGGCAATCAAGCCTGAGCCGCTCTGACTGCCAAACCGTAGATCCAGAGAATCGTTTGTATTGGCGCATGAATCGGCGACGGCTTGAGTTCGAACCGCTTCGTGATTCGGTGCTGGCAACGACTCAGCAAATTGACTTGAAGATGCATGGCAAACCAATTGAGTTGATGGTTCGACCATTGAGCAATCGTAGAACGATCTATGGATTGATTGATCGTCAAGACTTGCCCGGTCTTTACCGCGTTTTCGATTTGGCCAGCCCGGATCAAAGTGCTGCGAAACGAATCCGAACGACAGTGCCACAGCAATCCTTGTTCATGATGAATTCGTTTTTCATGACGCATCAGGCGCGGCATTTGGTCAATACGATGGAAGGCATGGGGGAATTAGATCTACCGGACAAAGTGACTTCGCTTTATCGGACGGTTTACCAACGTGAGCCGACTGCGGGTGAGATCGAGATTGCTCGGAATTTTTTCAGAACCGCTGAGCCAAAGTCTGGTGACAAGAATCTTGGACCCTGGCAGCGTTATGCTCAAATGTTGTTGTGTGCCAATGAGTTTGAGTTTATTGATTAGACATTGGATTATACCTAGACGCGTAAATGACCAGGCAGGATCGTTGCTGTGAAGAGCCCGGTGTCTTACGGCCCACGGCTCACATTTGAAGAACGAATGTTTGAAAAAGGATATAAGTGAAAGACTGGAATTGCCGCAAATGAGACAAACACCCCACCAACCTTGCTCACTTTCTCGCCGAAGCATGCTTCGCCGTTGCGGGACTGGTCTGGCGTCGTTTGGGCTCGCGGGAATTTTGCGAGATGATGGAATGCTTCATGGAGCGATGGAGGCAGCCACTTCTCCAACTTCAAACTTGAGCGACGATTCGAATCCTAATCCACTTCAATCACGTCCTGCTCATTTCCCGGGAAAAGCCAAGCGTGTCATTCACTTGTTCATGAACGGTGGTCCGTCGCATGTTGACACGTTTGATTACAAACCTGAATTGCAAAAACGTGACGGGCAGAAGCTTCCTTTTTCGTTGAAAACGGAACGCAAGACGGGAGTGGCGATGGCTTCGCCATTCAAGTTCAAGCGTTATGGCGAATCGGGAATTCATGTTAGCGAACTGTTCAAACATACCGCGCAGCACATGGACGACATCGCCGTCGTCAACTCAATGCAAGCCGACGTGCCCAACCACGAACCCTCTTTATTATTGATGAACTGTGGCGAGTCGCGACTGGTGAGACCGAGTATGGGGTCGTGGGTGACCTACGGTTTAGGGTCTGAGAATCAGAACCTTCCCGGTTTCATTTCGCTTTGCCCGGGTGGCTACCCAATCAAGCAGACTCAAAATTGGCAGGCTGCTTTTTTGCCGGGTGTGTTTCAAGGCACGCATGTCGATACGAATCACCAGACAATTGAGAAGCTAATTGAAAATGTGAACAACGCGAATGTGAGCCGAGCCCAACAACGGCAACAGCTTGACATGCTCAATCAGTTGAACCAGCTTCATCGAGATCAGCGAGGCCCTGACTCGGCACTTGAGGCGAGAATCCAATCCTACGAATTAGCCCATCGAATGCAGTTGGAAGCCACCGATGTTTTTGATTTGTCCGACGAGCCGCAACACGTTCTCGACGCCTATGGAGAAGGCGTTAACGCCAGGCAGATTTTGATCGCACGCCGACTAGTCGAGCGTGGCGTTCGTTATGTCCAAGTCTGGCATGGAAAGGGACAGCCTTGGGACAATCATGATGACTTGGAAGTCAATCATCGCCGACTGGCGGGTGAATGTGATCAAGCGATCGGGGCGCTGTTGACCGATCTCAAGCAACGTGGACTGCTTGATGATACTTTGGTTCTTTGGGGTGGTGAGTTTGGAAGAACACCCGTTGTTGAAATGCCTACACCAGGTGCCAATGCGGGAAAGATCAATGGTCGGGATCACAACCATCATGGGTTTACAGTTTGGATGGCGGGTGGGGGTGTCAAAGGTGGGACGGTTTATGGTTCCACGGATGAATTTGGATTTAAGACGGTTGAAAATCCGGTGCATGTTCATGATTTGCACGCGACGATGCTGCATCTGCTTGGGTTTAATCACAAGCAATTGACCTACCGCTATGCGGGAAGAGATTTCCGATTGACCGATGTTCATGGGAATGTTGTTGATGATTTGATTGCGTAGAGTTGTGGGTGATGGCGAGCTCGAGCTACTCCTCGCTTCGCATCGGGGTTTGGCGCTATTTCACGGAGTGAAATGCCACAATCTCAATCTCAATCTCAATCTCAATCTCAATCTCAATCTCAATCTCAAATCTCAAATCTCAAATCTCAAACTCAAATCTCAAACTCTTACTCTTAAACCGATTTCCCCCTACCTACCTCAAATAGAAACCCCCGATATCCCAAGCAGTTTGTGAGCAATCCTTCACATCTATTAATTTCCGAAATCTTTGTCACGAATCAAGCTGCAGGACGTATTAGCTGTAGAGTGAGAAGAAGAGTCAGTGGGTCGATCGATTGTTGGCTATCTTTTGCTCTGGAAAATTTATTCATCGAAAGGAAGTAGATCTACTTCCCCGATTTCGGCGGCGGGAAATTTATACAAGCACGGCGAGACCATCCACTTCCCGTCGCCTCAATTTGCCTGATGGCTCCTGTCATCAGGCTTTTTTCGTATCGCGGTTCGTTTGCTCTTAATGTCGCTCAACAGCGATCGGATTTGGACAAAAAGCGAAAAGCAATGCTAGCTTTCAGTTGCAACTCTCGACAAAACCGTACGTTTTGCCGAGCCATTATTCGCCTTTGCTTGGACTTTCCCTATCCCTAAAATTCCGAGCCACCTTGCTCCAGTCTAAAAATCCGCGAACACATTACGGCAGGAAGCCCAATGTCTCGACGAAACCACCAAGACGACGAAAACGAGTTTGACGATACTGTTTTCGACGGCGATGAAACCTCAACCCCACGTCGTTCCCGTAGCCGTGATGGCCGAAAGCGGCGAAGAAAATGGCCATTCGTTCTGTTGCTGCTCATTGCGCTCGTTTTCTTTTTGCCTAACATGATTGGTTGGTTTGGGCTTCAGCAAAAAGCAATTGACTATGCGCTGTCCGACTTTCAGGGTGAAGTCACCGTAGAGAAAGTTTCATTTGGCTGGCTTCAGCCCATTCAATTGACCAATGTCGCTGCGAAAGATCTCAACGGCAATGCGTTGTTCCAAGTCGAAAGCGTGACTTCGAACAAGCCACTTTATTCCTTCGCCACGTCCAGCGACTACGGTCAGTTTGAGATTGTGAAACCCGTCGCGTTCATTCAACTGAGACCCGATGGAAGTAACCTTGAAGACGCTTTGGCGAACTACATTGCTCAGCCCAATAACGCCGATGGAGGACCGCCAACCACGCTTGAGCCGCCTTCAGCGCTACCCAAGCTCAACGTCAACGTAACGGATCGGCAAGCGATTATTTCGACCACCACTTCGACTCAGACCTGGCAAATTGATGGGCTCAACGCGATCGCTCAAATCAGCGCCGATGAAGCCCCCTTAGTTCTCGATGGCCAGTGTCGGGTGACGCCAGTTGTACTGGATGCCAATGGGCAGGCTGCACTTCAAGCTTCCGGTGGAATGGCATTGGCGGCGCGAATTGATTCGGGGCAAAAGATATTGAACTTCGGTGCTGCGGACGTAATGCTCGAGACACAAAATGTGCCTGTATCGATGGCGGCTCCTGTGCTTCAACGATTTGTGGGGCCGGCAAACACGACTGGAATGCTGAATGGAAAATTCCAAGCCGCCTACGACGGACCTTCCAACTCGGTCGCAGTTGACGTTCAACAATTGAATCTGCAAGGGTTTGGGATCGTTGCTCCCGAGTTGATTGGCTCTGATCAAGTAATGGTTGAGTCGGTGACGGCTAATGGAGTCGTGCAGATCTCGCCTCAAATCGTCGCCGCGCAACAGTTCAAAGTTCAAAGTGATGTTGGTGAAGTGACCGCGAATGGGAGCTTCGATATTGAACAGTTGACAAACTTCGCCAGCGGCCAATTACTAGATACGCCATTTCAAATGGATGGCGAAGTCGACATTGCAAAACTCGTGCGCATGTTGCCCTCGACGCTTCAGCTACACCAGGACCTCGTCATTAACTCTGGCAAGGTTACGTTCAACGCCGCCAGTGAAAACGAAAATGGCAATCGACGGATGGTCGTCAATCTTGACACGGCAAACGTCTCCGCTCGGCGTGGCGGTCAGAACATTGACTGGGCTCAACCGTTGCGATTGGTCGGAACAGTTCGCGAATCCCAAGGTGCCCTTGCACTGGAAGACGTTCGGTGTGAGTCCGATTTTCTGACCGTCGTTGGGAATGCAAATATGGAGACGGGGTCGTTTATCGCCAAGGGTGATTTGAACAAACTAGTTCAGCGATTGAGTCAGTTTGCGGACCTTGAAGGAACGCAATTGGCGGGAAAACTTGACGGAAAATTTGGCTGGCAAATTGATGCAGCCGCAGGGCAAGCCAATCCGCTCGATGGCATTCAGTCGCTTCCGATTCAGATTGGTGGAAGCTTTGTCGTTAGTAATCCGATCATTCAGTTCGCAGGCATGCCTCGTTGGCAACAGGAACAAATGTCAGTGAAGTTGAGTGCCGCAGGTCAATCGAATGCTGATACGTTGCAGCTCGATCAAGGCGGAATCCAGGTCGATGTGGGTAATGAGCGGATGACTGCCTCGCTTTCAAATCCCGTTGCCGATGCTTACACCAACGAAATCTGGAACGCAGATTGCAACATGACCGGATCGATGGCTGGCTGGCTGGGACACATTCAAAATTTTGTTGACATGGGCGATATCCAAGCGGCAGGGCAACTAAATCTAAACTGCGATGCGGCATTCGATTTCAAGACCTTGCAACTTTCCGAGGTCAAATACGAAATCGAGCAATTTGCTTTCAATGGGTATGGGATGAAGATCCGCGAACCTAAAGCAGCCGGCTCTGGCGTTGTGATTTACGACATGGCGCGAGGAGATGTCACGATTCCAGAAACCACTTTATCTGGAAGTTCGATCTCTGCTCGCGGCCAACAAATTCAAATTGCTTTTCCGAGCAACATGCAAGTCACTGGTGATATCGCGTTTCGCGCCGACGTAAATCGCGTGGCCGATTGGTTTGAGCTTTCTCCAAACAAAGATAGCGTTTACTGGTACGGCGCGATGGACGGAACGATCGAGCTGGTTTCAGATGAGAATGGAATCGGTGGCAAAATCAATTCGACGATCACCGACTTGATCGCGGCTCAGCAGACTTCCGCACAATCATCGCAAACCCAACCTGGCCAAAACGGACAAATTATTCAGGCCGCTCAGACTCAGCGCCAGTGGCAAGAGATTTGGCGAGAATCAAAGGTTGGATTGTCGGGCGACCTTTCGTTGTCGAATGACTTCAACGCAATTGGCTTTCAAAACGTTTCCATTGATTCGTCGAGCCTGAAAGTTCAAGGGGCTGGATCGGTTGCGGATTTAGCCGGCGCGATGATCGCGGACATTTCGGGAACTTGGCAACCGAGTTGGCAAAAAATCAATTCCCTAATGTCGGCTTACACTGGCGGGCTGTTAAAGTTCGCAGGGCAGGGCGAACAGCAGTTTGTCGTGCGGGGTCCAATTTTTGAAACACAGACTCAGGCTGGTCAGCTCGAACCGTGGATTTCGCCAAACCTGCAGGCCTATGCCGATTTCGGCTGGGAACAGGGAGAGATTATGGGACTTGCCGTCGGTCCAAGCAAATTGGAGATGAAAGTCAATCAAAGCATCGCCCAAGTTGCGACAGCGGGCATCCCGTTTGCCGGTGGCGTCGCTCGACTTGCA
>CAYMFZ010000010.1:23965-28303 GCA_964389585.1 uncultured Pirellulaceae bacterium
GTCGCCTGTGATTTGTTCTTCGTTGACGATTTCGACCATCGACTTGCGTGGCGAATCGCCAATGCTTGCGATGGATCAGACAAGAATCATCGACAACGTTCGACTTGAGCCTGAAACCGCGCGGCAATGGCTAAAATACGTTGCTCCTTTGGCGGCAGATGCGACCAGTGCCCAAGGCAACTTTACGGTCGACGTGAATTCCGCTCGCGTGCCCGTGTTGGACCCAATGAAAATGGAAGTCCAAGCAGCCGTCCAGCTTTCGAATGTTGTGATTGGCGCTGGACCAACGGCGCAACAATTGTTGGGAACCGTAAAGCAGATAAGGTCGTTGTTGAAGCCGGGCTCAGCGGATCGTGATTTGAACACTTGGTTGCAACTGAGTGAACAATCGGTGCCTGTTCAAGTCAAAGATGGTCGGGTCTATCACGACAAGGTCCGTTTCTCGCACAAAGAAATTACCGTTCAAACAAGTGGAAGTGTTGGGTTCGACCAGACCTTGAACATGGTGGCTGAAATTCCGATCGCTGATGACTGGATCGCCAGCAACAGATACTTGGCGGGCCTGAAGGGAAGATCAATCAGGATTCCCGTTAGCGGCACCGTTTCAAAACCGGTCCTCGACAAGCGGGCGATTCAATCGCTTTCTCAAGATCTGGTAAAGCAGGCTGCTGGAAGTGTGATCAATGACAAAGTGAATCAGTACCAAGGCGAATTGAAAAACAAGATTGGTGCCGAACGCGATAAGATTTTTGGCCAGCTTGGTGAGAAGCTTGGGTTGCCCGGCCAAACTCAAGCGAATCCTCAAGCAGGGCAGCCAAACCAAGGCCAGTCCAACTCAAACCAGCCCCGACCTGGTATTCAACAACAATTGGAAAATCGAGCAAAGGATGAGCTGATAAAGGGTATCGGCAATCTGTTTGGTAAGTAATCGCTCCGGATTTCGCCCAAGAATTTCGAATGACATCCGAAATGAATGAGTGGTCAAAAGACCCGATATCGGGAATCGAACTGGAGTGGCGAAATGATTGGCGAGCTTGGCGAAAACCTAATTCCTATGATGGCCATTGGCTGCACTTGTTTCTTTTTGACGACTTGGGTTTTGATGGCAACGATTGAAAGTATCTTCAAAACTCGCTGCCAAACTCGATTGAAAGAATTGTTGATCGAAAACGGATGTTCTGCCTCTGAGATCGAGCAGGTCATTCAAGCTGGAGAGCCAGTAGATCAAGAGCCGAACTACACGGTTCCCGTTCCGCCTGTGAAACCTAATGGCCACGATCATCGAGCTCGCGAAATTTATCCGATGGGATAGGAATAGGTCACTGATTCAGGACGGAACAGAACGTTTGAACTGCAGCTTCACTCATCCCCATCCGATTAGGATGCTGCGGAATTAAGCTTTCGATTGCGGAACAGTTGAGACAACTTGTTCTACACTTTGTCTCGCCATTATCTGTAGATTCTTCTTTTTGAAATCGTCTATACGCAAAGGCGTGAAGAATTTGTATTTTGAAGGGGACGAAAATCTGTTTTTCAAGCAAAAACTGCCTTTCTGTTTGAATGTAGCTTCAAATAATTTCTTTACGGCAACGCTTTGTTAATATAAATTGCCAGAGACCGTTTTCGCGTTTCTCAATATCGAATTCGCTCCTAAAATCATCGACGGAAATCTGGTGGCTCCAGTTTCGGGCGAAATTGATTTTCAAAACGAACTAACGTCCAACCTTTAGGCAAACGTGAAACTGCATTTTCTTGGAACGACGGGCTATCACCCGAACAACATTCGTCAAACGGCTTGCTTCATGCTGCCGGAGATGGGTGTTATCCTCGACGCTGGAACCGGAATGTTTCGCGTCCGTGATTTGATTGAGACGGACACACTCGATATTTTTCTTTCGCATGTACACCTCGATCATTCTGTCGGACTGACTTTTCTTTACGACATTCTGTTTAAAAAAGAAATGTCACGCGTGACGGTCCATGTCGAAAAAGACAAAGTTGATACGATCAAGAATCACTTGTTCAATATCAACTTGTTTCCAGTCAAGCCAAATTTTGAGATTGTGCCGCTGACACAGAAACCGGTCTCGCTCGCGAAAGACACAACGCTAACTTCTTTTCCGCTTGACCATCCTGGCGGATCACTTGGATTTCGAATCGACTGGCCCGACCGTAACGCGGCCTATGTGACCGACACGACCGCGGATCTCAAATTGCCATACCTCAAAGAAATCGAAAACGTCGACACTTTGATTCATGAGTGTTACTTTCCAGACGGATGGGAAGAAAAAGCAGAGCTGACCGGACACAGTTGCCTGACTCCAGTGGCAGAAGTTGCCGCAAAGGTAAACGCAGGCAAGCTTTATCTCGTTCACATTAATCCGCTGGACGAATCGGATGAGCCACTTGATCTCGATTCGGTTGCGAAAATCTATGATGACATTACGGTGGCGACGGATCAGATGGTTATCGACATTTAAACATTCTTGTTTGATTTTAGCATTTTGGGAAAGGGGTCAACGACGCTTTCATGATAGTGAGCGAGTTTGATTCTGCATCGACTAGCCTAAACGAGTGGCTCATTTCGCCTTTCGTTCTGGCCCGAGGCTAGCGCCTACGGCTCACTATCAAATCTTCTAATTCGAAAATCGTTATTCGTAGATCTCTACTTGTCTGACTTCTTGTCGGCACCATCTTTTTTCTTGCGTAGCACAAGCATGCCGGTTTTGGTTTCGCCGACTTCGCGATCAGCGGGAACTTCTGCGACGGGTTCACCTTTTTCGTTGTTTGGATCGGAGGCGAAAAAGTAGATCGTCGAGACTTTATCTGAGTTCTTGAGAGGCACTTCTTTACTGAACAGATAGTAAGTCTTTCCCAACTTTTTACTCTCATGGCTGTATGGCTTGACCTCTCCTGGAGCCGCCGAATCCGATTCGGCGGCAAGTGCTTTCTCGATTACTGACACGAATTCTTTACTGTCTGGAGAAACTTTTGTTGCAAATCGGGCGATCGGCGTTCCTGTTTTATCCAAAACAATTTTTTCAAAGTTCCATCGAACTGCGCCTTCACCTTTGGGAGCGAGGTCAAGACCTGTCAGGTGTTTGTAAAGTGGCGTTTGATTTTCGCCGTTCACATCGACCTTAGACATCAGATCAAACTCGACGCCGAATTTCTCTTCGCAAAACGCCAAAATATCAGCTTCAGTTCCCGGCTCTTGTCCGCCAAATTGATTGCACGGGACGCCGACAACGGCCACGCCTTTGTCAGCGTAGTTTTCGTGAAGCTCTTGGAGTTGTTTGTATTGCTTCGTGTAGCCACACTTGCTGGCAACATTGACGAAAACGACAACTTTCCCCGCATATTTTGAAAGCGAGACTTCTTCGCCTTCGATGTTTTTCATTTTGAAGTTAAGTGCAGCGGGGACTTCCTGCGCGTTTGCAGTCGAAAGTGAAAAGAGCGTCACGAATGCGAGCGCGATAATGGATGCGAGTTTCATTTTGGATTCGATTAAGTAGCGGTTGGTTTAAAAGTTTGAATTCAGGTCAAGCACCCGAACAACAGGACGCAGTATAGCTAATGAAAGGAATTTTTCATCCGATCGACAGCGCGAAATCCGCTCTCGACACACGCAGGTACGCCAACACCGTGATAGCTGTTGCCTGCCAACTCAAGTCCCGAGTGTTTAGCAACTAACGCGTCAATTTCACTGACGCGATCGATGTGACCGAAATGGTATTGCGGCATACATTGTCGCCAACGAAAAACGCGAACGATGTCGAGTGATTGTTCGCCGAGCTTTTTGTCGAATCCGACCGTCTGAGAAAGTTCGGACAGCGCGATTTCGACTAGTTGATCGTCGTCTAGATCTACCAATTCGCTTTGAAGCGCGCCGCCGATGAAGCAGCGAATTAGAGCTTTTTCCTCTGGCGCACGACCCACAAACTTGTTACTCGAAAAGCTGGTCGCAATCACTTGCCGGCCCAATGATGAAGGAACAATAATTCCGTAACCAGAAAAATCGTTCATCGACAACAACTTTTTGGGAAAGCCAAGAACGACGATCGCCGAACTGGCACCCGTTATTGTTTGAAGTTTCTTCGATAGTGATTTGTCAAACTGACTTGTTAGCGTGGCAGCGCCTTGGGCGGACGAAGCGACCACAACGCCATCGAATTCTTCTTGGTGCGGAGTTCCGTCTTGGTCGAATGTGACTTCCCATCCGGTCGTGGATTTCTGGAGTGAAGATGCACGACAATTCTTTTTGATGTCAACTGAATTTGGCGAAGGAGAGGCCGATTGGATTGGGGCCGATTGGATTGGGGCCGATTGGATTGGGGC
>CAYMFZ010000011.1:0-11386 GCA_964389585.1 uncultured Pirellulaceae bacterium
CGTATACACACGGCGCTTGTCGACTTGGACGTTGCTGGTCACGATATGCAGGGCGTCGTTCTTGCTTGCTTCGGATGGCGGGCGGTAGATGTCGACTTGGCCAGTCAGTCGACCTGCTTCAAGCTTCGCGCCGCCGGACAAGACCTCTTGGATGGGGCGATTGAATTTTAGCGTCGCGCCTTGGACGCATCGTAGGACCATTGGCGAACTGGTTTTCGCAGATTCAGGTTTGGCGACGATCGTTGTGTTTTCCATTCCCGTGATCAACGTAAATGGCGTTACCACGAGTGAGCCATCAGGTTGTTGTTCGAGTTCCTTGAACAAGATGGTTCCCGCATCAATCAGAAGCGTTTTACAATCAGTCATTTCCCAGGCACTATCAGGAAGCAACGGTGCGAGATGCGATTTTTCATCGCGGGCTGATGGCAGTTCGCTGATTGCGGGGGTTTGATTTCGCTGGACCGCGAGAGGCGGACCTTCGATCAGTGGAACGAGGAATTTCGCGTAAGCGGAATACGCGCCGACAACGGCAGCAAGGGCAAGCAGATAATGAGCCACGGGATTGATGCGCGATTTGGCAACGATCGGATTGTTGGGCTCAGTTGACAATTCTCGACTTCCTTTTCGTTTCGTCTGGCCGTCATCCTGACAGGCGGTTTGTTTTTGTTCTTGCTTTTACGAAATATGAAGATTTGGTTTTTCTGTCCGCGAATCTCACGAATAAAACGAATCTTTCTGAAAGAAATTCATTCGTGCTATTGGTGTTATTCGTGGATCAATTTCAATCTTCAAGATTCACGCGGTGAAAACGCGAGGTCGATAAGTGCCTATGTCCCTTGGTAAGCTTGTAGTAACTCATCCCAGCGTTTTTGGCTCTTCAAAATAATCTCGATCAGCTCTCGCATCGCGCCCTTTCCACCCTCAGCTTTGGTTGTCAGGTGGGCGATTGATTTGATCTCTGCCGCGCCATCGGCAACCGTCACTGCCAACCCAACGTGCGAAAGTAGATTCAAGTCTGACAAGTCGTCGCCGACATAACAAACTTGCTCCGGTTCCAGTCCTAGCTCTTCAATCAATTGAATCCCAACGGGAAGTTTCTTTTCTGAGCCCTGTCGGACCATCTCAACGCCCAATTCGTCCATCCGAATTTTTACGATGTGCGATGACCGAGCAGTAATGATTCCAAATCTGTGCCCTGATCGTTGCCAAAGTTTAATTCCCAAACCATCACGCACGTGAAAAGTTTTGGTTTCAATGCCTTGGTTATCAAACGTGATTCCGCCGTCGGTTAGCACTCCGTCAACATCAGAGAGAATCAATTGGATTTTCTGCATCCGTTGATCGAGTTTCATCTACGTGGGGCCGTTCGTATCGGTTCAAATTGATTTAAGTTCCATTTGCAGCTGAGTTGCCTCAACGGAAACGAAGAATCGAATTTTAGTTGCAAGCATGTTTTGGAGCAACGTTGAGATTGATTGGTGTGAATCAAAGAGAAAGTTGACGATTGTCCGCTAGCACTTCTTGAGAGGGTAAGTGCCAACGACATAACAGAGATGGACGTAAACCCAAGGTGTGAGTTCCCCAAAGTTGTGAGTTCCCCAAAGTTGTGAGTTTTGAAAGGACGGCAGGAAGTTGTGCCAAGCCTCATGCCGTCCTTTCAGGACTCAAAATTTGGGTTGCCGACAACCACGGACTTGCGTCCGTGGCTATCACCTGCCGTGCCGCTGGTACTCAATCCGACATTCAAAAATTTGCATCTGTGACACTCAATCCGACGCTCACAGATTTGCATCCGTGGCTATCATCTGCCGTGCCGCTGGCACTCAATCCGACACTCACAGATTTGCCTCCGTGGGTATGTTCTGCCGTGCCATTCGGCATTCACCAGAAACACAAGTCTGAAACGCGCTTGAGTCAATATTGTGAATGAGCTGTAGAACAGCGCCTAGTTTTCAGGAGTTTTCAGACCCTCGCGCTCTAAGACCATTTTCTTGAACCGGTCGATCGACGTTTCTCGTTCCGTTCCAACCGATGTGATCTTTGCTTTTAATCGCATCAATTCCGGCAGGGCTTCCTTGCACGCATTGATATCCTTCAAGAAAAGTTCTTGGAATGAGTCTGAAATCGGATAAGGTCCACCGTTAAGCCTCAAAACTAAAAAGCGATTGATTGCGGCTGGGGCAATCCTTCTCGAAAGATTTTCTGGAAGCGCATTTGCAATCGAAACAATTTTTTGAAATTCATTGTGGGAGATCTTTTTCGCGAGTTCCAATTCAATACGTTCAACGAATCCTTTGGAATCAGGGGCGTGCATCGCGACTAGATCTGGATTCAAACCAAGGAAAGATGCGTTTGATTTTAAATTTTCCTCGAAGAATTCTTCTACCATTGGCTTGATCGCCTCGGTTGTATCACCAGTGCATCCGCTGACTTGATCGTAGACATAAAAGAAGGAGTGAAGTGAACGCTTGAGGGATTTGTCATCCGTTTGTTGAAATCGCTTGCCGATGGTCTGCGATATTATTCGCGTTGAATTTGACTCATTGATGATCGAATTGGGGGGAACGATATGGTGAAAGTCACGAGTGAAGGCTTGAATCCCAGTTGCGCTGCCCGTAGCGAGTTCGTTGAGAATTAAACTATGTAGTCTCTCTGGATCAAGTGATCTGAAATAGGCTTGTCGAAACTCTAGAATTTGCCCCTGAACATTCGAGGCGGCTAGATTTAGTTTTCTGCGAAAAATTTCCATCAAGACTTCGTCGACTTCATCTTGATCAACTTCTGAAGCAAGGTTGGCGAGCCCTTTCATCGCGGGAAGCAGTTTTTCGAAATCTCGTTCGGTCTTTGTAACCACCAAACACTCTTCGTAAGTTTTCCCGTTGTAAATCGGTAGCGAAAGTGACACCTGATTGAATTTTTCGTACTGGTGGAGATGTTTTCGTGCTTCCGAAAGCCGGCTGCGGGCCTCATCACGAGCGAGGATCCTGTCATTAAGATCGCTTGAACCTCCAGGTTGAGGAGGCGAATCAAGCATCAACTTGGCGTGTTCGTACTGAGACTCGCGAATCTCAAGAATGCGTTGAAGGTATTTTGCCTTTTTGTTTCTGCTTGGATCGGGCAAACTATGATTTACCACGATCGCATCGGACTTGTACTCAAGCAGGTCAAGTTCAGTCTCCATCAGTTCCAAAGCGTCAATTTGTTCTCGCACGAAGAGCTCTTTTTTGATTTTATAAGCACGCTCCAACTGCCACAGTTTCTCCTTGCCTGAAGCGTGCTTTGGTTGTTCAGGTTGTTCGGCATCATCAAAAGGCCGAAACTCAACTTTCGAAGATTTCTGAATCTTAACGCTTGGCGATGGCAAACGATCGCCTGCGTCAGTCAATGAAGAGTTCATCTCAGGCAAAGTCCGATACGAATTTTCTCGCGTTCTCATCAAACTAACAAACAGTCTTGCTCGCTGCTGGTCAAGGATCGGCTGGTCGCCAGAGAAGTAAGGCGCTTTGATTGCCTTCCTCGCCTTGGCCAATGACAAGCCCTCGACTTTGATTGGCTTAACCAAAGGCAAACTGACTTCGCCGTTGTCACGAACAGGAATCGGATAACCCATCGACGGTGCATGATTGCTGGTGGCATCAGGGAAGTGCACCGGAGGATCTCCATCGAAAGTTCCCAGCACGCCTTCGATAAAGATACTTAGGACGTCACCTTTTTGTATCTTGTGACTCGGATTCAAATTTGATTCTCGCTTCATCATCAAGCAGACAATAATCCGTCCATCAAGTTTCAATATTGGATCTTCGCCACTTTGAAAAGCCGCAGCGACGGCGCGCTCGGCTTGTGAGATTGTCATCCCCGACAATTGGATTGGATCAACGAGCGGAAGTGAAATGGTTCCATCGGCGTCGATTGAAATCGGGTAGCCAATGGATGGCGGCATGTCACTTCCAACAGGAGGAATGTTCACTGGAGGACTTTTCCCAAAACTTCCCAGCACACCCTCGACAAAAATCCCTAAGACGTCGCCTGCCGCTAACTCATAGTTGGAGGGCGTTGGTTTCGCTGGTTGGGGAGTTGACTTGGGAGTACCTGCCAAACTCGCCGAGGGTTCACGCCGTCGGATCGTCACAATCTCTTTGCCACCACGCTTCAATGTCAGATCATCATTCTCAATGCTGACCGAGTTGCCGTTTCCAATCGGGCGAATTTCGTACTTGCCAGCCGTCAGCGTAATCGTCTCCTTGGTCGCAAGATCTATCACTTCAATTCGATTGCCATTTTGAAGCACTTCGATCTTCACGTCGTCGACTTTGGTGTCGATCTCAACGACGCCTTGATTGGTGACGATCCGCGTGACTTGCGGTCCGTACATCAAACCAAAAATGCCTAACGCCAAACCAGCGAACAACGTGGCAAGCGACTTCCAAACGCCAATTGAGTTCGATCGAGCCGATTGGGGCGTGGCCGAATTTGGTGTGGAAAGCGTGACTTCAAAGGGCCATTCTTTACGCGGGCTACCAATCGCTTTTTCAACGGATTGAGCATTTGGTGGTCGGCGATTCGGCGACTTTTCCAGAAGGCTAAGAACCAAATCTGAAAGATCGGTTGAAATGGATGGATCAAGTTCATTGGGAGCCGTTGGCTGATCACGTTGAATTGATTGAAGTGTCGAAAGAGCGTTGTCGCATCGAAACGGCAACTGCCCGGTCAACGACTGGTAAATCACACAGCCAAGGCTAAACAAATCGCTGCGCCCATCGAGATCCTGTCCGCGACTTTGTTCCGGTGACATGTAGCAGGGCGTTCCAGCGATCATGCCGGTGCAAGTTAATTGTGGATCTTCGTCTGTGATCCGGACCAACCCAAAATCAAGCACCTTGCAGCCGCTCATACCCAACTCGGTTGGGATCCAGACATTGGCCGGTTTGATGTCGCGATGAATCAGCCCTCGTTGGTGTGCATGAGCCAAGGCAGCAGAAAGCTTTTTGCCCAGTTCGATTGTCTCGTCGATTGGTAAGTTGCCGGCATCTTCTAGTAATTGCTCAAGCGTTTGACCTGGCTCCCACAGCATCGCAATGTAGGCCAGCGTTCTAGATGATCCGACCTCGTAAATTGGCACAACGTTTGGGTGATTCAGCATCGCGGTGGCGCGGGCTTCGGCCACGAATCGCTCGCGAGCCGAATCGCCTAAAGATGGACGAAGTATTTTTAGCGCCACGGTTCGGTTAAGCCGGCTATCAACCGCGCGATAGACGACACCAGTGCTGCCGGCTCCTAGCAATTCAACAATGCTGTATTGTTCAATCCGTCCCAGCTCTTGATCGCTTTCAGGGGCATCGAGCAGACGTTGGACTTCTGCGGCGCGGTCTTCGACAACACGGGCTTTCGAAAGTCGGGTTGATCTTCCAACGATTGAAAGCCCTTCCATGCGTTGCATTAACGCATTGATGATTTGGCTTTCCGATTGCTCCCCATTCGTCTTCGCCGATTCAATCCAAGCCTCGCGAGAAAGGCCATTGAGGGTGTCGTCATCGATCTTTAATCCGCGAATGGTTTCGACGCAGGGATCGCAATCTTCTAGATGCTGGCGACAATCTTCAATCACATCGGTGGGAAGCTTGCCCAGCAAAAAGTCGACAAGTGTTTGGGAATCGGGGCAGTCTTCGAGATGAATGGGCATGTTTGGCTCGCATTTTCACTTGAAATTTCGTTTCGTATTGGAGGGTATGCGCGCTTTGGTTGAAGTTTGTATTGGATTGAAAGAATTTTCAGGAAGTTTTCCTTTGTTACTCTAATAGACCGTCCAATTCTTCGCGAAGTCTCGCCATCATCTGAGATTTTGCGGCGTAGATCGTCCAAACGCTTAAGCCCGTTTCCCTAGCAACGTCTTTGGCTGGACGCCCCGAGATTGCGTATTCTTTGAGAGCGTTCCAAGTGGCAGGTTGAAATTCAGGTTCAAGCAATTCCATCGCCCGCGCCACCAAACCTTGTTGGTAGTTCAGATCCCAGGTCGATTCGGCCCGCGCAGAATGCTGAGCGACGTTTCCCCAAGCCGACTGTGTCACGTCGATTGCACCGATGGATTTTTTACGACACCACTGGCGGAACTTATTCATGGTGACGGTTCGAAGCCAAGAGCGAAAGCTTTTTGATTGGTCGTATTCGAACTGTGGCAGTTTTTGAAAAACGAGAGTCAGTACGTCTTGGACAAGGTCAGACGCGTCTTGCGATTGAAGTCCGATCCGCCGCGCCCAATGAAAAAGAAGCGGCGTATAAAGTCGTACAAACTGCGACCAAGCTTGTTGGTCATGTTGAGACTTTAGTCGTAAGAGAAGACTTTCGGACGTGCTGTTCATTCGAGTGCTTTAATTGGTGGCGTGCCATGGGCTTCTAAGCTGAACTTTCATCAGCATACTCAGATTGTCGCAGGTCATCCACGCTTGGGCCGATTCCCGCCAAGAGATTTACAAAGTCGCCAATTGAGTTTGGCCGCGTAAGCAACCATTTAGTCCAAGAAAGTTGGTGCTCTATGCACACGGGTCGACCCATGCGACAGCCACTCGCATCACATTGCGGCTGGCAAGCTTCACCTTACATCAGTCGGTCGGCCTTCGCCCCGTTAGCGACCATCTAGTCCGTTGCGTTAGCGACCGTTTGTGGTTAGCCACAGGTTTTAACCCGTGGTCCGAATGTTGAAGACACCGACTCGTCGCATCGCGACCGATCACAACCTAATCCGATTAGGAGCCTATCCCACCCACAACTTGTGAGCCGTTGGCGCTAGCCTCGGGCCGGGTTGAGCGAGTGGTTGTTCAATTGGTGAGTCTAATGCCAAAGGCTCACTGTTGATCGAGTATCTTGGTTTTGGGTTAGCTCTAAGTTGACCGGTCGCGATGCGACGGTAGGTGCGCTACTCTTGACTCCACGGGTTAAAACCCGTGTCTATCCATGAGCGGTCGCGATGCGACGAAAAACTTGGATTTCACTTGGATTTCACTTGGATTTCACTTGGATTTCACTTGGATTTCTTTACGGTGTTGATCTCAAAAGGTGGTGAGAAAGTTCGCGCGTGGATCCACACTTCCGCAAGCGATTCGTAGCAGAATGAACGGTACACTGAAAAATCGGTCATGCTCGCCGCGTTAGCGACCACGTTCGGGCACGAAGAACTCCGCCGCCGCAAGCTGTAGGTCAGCCGCCTAGTCCGTCGCGTTAGCGACTGTTTATGGTTAGCCACGGATTTCAACCCGTGGTCCGAATGTTGACGACACCGCTCGTCGCATCGCGACCGATCACAACTTAATTGGGTTGGCCGGCCGCATCGAGGCTCAATCCGATGTTAAAAAACACAACCGTGATTCGCCTACTTCTCAGCGAAAAAAAATCCGCATGCGTAGGTCAACTCAAGATGCCCTCTGTTCGCCAAACGCTCGGAAAGCACAGATCGAAATTTGCGGAATCGACTTGTGCCCATCAACCCTGAGCTTCTTGATCGCAAAGCGTTTGTGGCCCCCAGTTGTTTGATGCTGGCGAGTAAAGCTTCAACGCTGCTAAACTTTTGAACCGATTCATCTACGTGAAACGAAATGTTTCGAAAGCCAGATTCACTTAGTATCGTTTCAAGCTGCGTCGCCGATTCGAATTCATGGACTCGGTTGATTGGATCGCCAGACTCTTGCCAAGCCGATTGAATCTCGCGCAATGTTCCAGGGCAGAAAGTTGAAAGCCGGAGGAGGCCATTCGGCTTGCAAATTCTATACATCTCACCAATGGCTGTAGCAGTATCACACCACTGAATCGCAGCGTTGCTGAAAACCAGATCAGCAGAAGAATCTTCCAGCGGTGTCGTTTCGAGGTCGCAGCAATGGAATTGGGCCGATTCCACACGATCTTTTGCTGTCTCGATCATTGCCGGCGCGAAATCAACTCCAATTAGTTTGAACTTTTTGCGGCTGGCGAACTGTTCAAGTGCCCATCCCGTTCCGCAGCCTAAATCAACCAGCGTGCCTGAAGTTTCCGGCGAAACGCTTTCCATCAAGCGTTCTGCCATTTCCCTTTGCAGCGGCGAAACGTCATCGTAGGTCGAAGCGGCGCGGCTGAACTGGTGAGCGATTTGTCGTTTGGAAAGCGTCATTGATTGGGCTGCATAAACTGATTGAGAACCTCAATGTACTTCCCCGGTTCTTGAAGAAAAGGGAGGTGTCCCGATTCAAAACGATGGATCGAATGACCGTTTGGCAATTGGTCGAAAAGCAACTGACTTGCTTCGAAGGAAACGACATGATCCTCTGCCCCGGCGATAACTTGCGTTTCAATTGACAGGTCAGCAATTCGCGTTCTCAAATCGGATTGATGGAGAATTTCCAATCCGCCTCGCAGAGTTTGGTCGCTGGGCTTAGGCGAGTCTAGCAACTGATTTTTTAAGTCGCGAACCATACTTCTCGCAGGTCCAATTTTCGCGCGGTCCTTCGTCAGAACTTGAAGCAACAGAAATTTGCCGAGCGCCTTTTCATAGTTCTGATCGAAATCGTTGGCGAAATTTTGAAAGGGCTCAATGTCAGTGCCGAAATCCCAATCAGGTCGATTGGTAAAACAAGCCGTTGGCGATATCAGTTGAAGCTTTTCAAAACGGTTGGGTTGCGCGATCGCAGCGGACATGGCGATCGTTGCTCCCAAAGACCATCCGACCCAGTTAGCTTTTTCAGGTGCTTGGGAGAGTACTTCGTCCGTGACCGAGTGAAGCGAATAATCAGCAGAGTAATCACTGGCTGCTCCGTAACCTGGCAGATTCAAGACAACCAATTCGTGCCGGTTCTTCAACTCATCGAGAATCGGATTCCAGACTTTCGCGTTGACTCCCCAGCCATGCAGCAAAACCAAAGGGAGTGTCATGGGCTGGCCTCGCTTGTCTGATCCGACTCAACAATTCGTTGTATCGTTTCCGAACCTAGCAAACTAACAAGCCGTTCGATGTCAGTACCTGTGTGTTCAGACGTGAGAGTGATTCGGAGTCGCGAAGTTCCAGCGGGAACGGTTGGCGGTCGAATGGCGACAACCCAGATTCCTTGCTCTTTGAGAAACTGGCTTGCCGCGACTGCCGCTGCCGCGCTGCCAAACACGATGGGTTGAATGGCGGTTTGAGAATCCAATAATTGCAATCCAGTCTTTGAAACTAAAGTACGAAACTGCAATATGTTTTTATTTAGTCGGTCGCGACGTTCCGGTTCGCTTTGGAATAATTTGATTGCTTCTGAAGTTGCTGCAACGACAGAAGGGGGCAGAGCAGTTGTGTAAATGTATGTCCGGGCATGTTGCACAAATGACTCGATGTAAACCGCATCACCTGCCACAAACGCACCAAAGCTTCCAGCAGATTTACCAAACGTCCCAACCATCAAAGTGTTTTTGGTTGGCAATACTCCAGCTTCCTCAAGTGCTCCAGCGCCATTTTGACCACGTACACCAAACCCGTGAGCGTCGTCGACCACCAACATCGCGTCATGTTTTTCGCAGACAGTTCGCAGCGCTCGAATTGGCGCCACGGAGCCGTCCATGCTGAAAACGCCATCAGTCAAAACCATTTTTCGCGGCGCGGCAGAAGCGGCCAAATGCTTCTCGACGTCTTCGACTGAGCAATGAGGATAGCGTTTCAGTTTCGCTTCACAGTTTCGCCCCGCGTCGATCAAAGATGCGTGGTTCAAACGATCTTCAAGTACAAGGTCATTGCGGCCAAGGAAAGTCTGCGGAATCGCGAGGTTCGCCATGTAGCCCGTCGAAAAAATGATTGCAGATTCTGCTCCAACAAACTGAGCAACTTCTGATTCAAGTCGGTGGTGCAAATCCGAATGCCCGCAAACCAAATGGGATGCGCCACTGCCGGTTCCATTAGATTCAACGGCGTCGATGGCCGCTTTTTTCAGCCGCGGATCGGCGGCGAGACCGAGATAGTCGTTACTGCAAAAGTTCAGATAGGTTTTTCCAGAGACGACCAACTCACGACCTTGGTTGCTTTCGACGATTGAGCGATTTCTCCAAAGACCATCGTTTCGACGTGCTTCGTGTTCGTTTTGAAGTTGCTGACGCCAAGGCATGAGATACAAATTTGGTGTAAATCTAAATTGAAATCACTGGCGAAAAACAAAAAATTGAGCCGATGGCCCTAGCCTCGGGCCAGCGAAACGCATGGCAGACTTCGCTTTGATGACTAACCAATGGCTACCTACGGTTCACCTTGATCGGTTGCTTGAAAGTCGTGGATCGCTCCGCCGATCCAACGCAAACAGCGTATGACCGCGGAGCGATCAACGACATTGGGTTTTGAAATGCCCTTTAACTACATCCGCATCCACCTTGTCCGCCTGATCCACAAGACTCGCTCACTTGAACTTCTTCGACTACTTGATCTGAGTTGATTCCCAGTCGATTAAACAGATGCTGATCGTGTGTCACCGTTGCATTACCGGTTGTCAACAATTGTTCGCCGTAGAACAGCGAGTTAGCTCCTGCCATAAAGCAAAGTGCCTGCATCTCGTCGTTCATCTCCTCACGTCCAGCCGAAAGTCGGACGTAGGACTTCGGCATCAAGATTCGTGCGACCGCAATCGTTCGAACGAAGTCAAACGAGTCGATGTTCTCAAGCTCCGCCAGTGGCGTGCCAGGAATCTTAACGAGATTATTGATCGGAACACTCTCAGGAGGCGGATCAAGATTGGCAAGCGTCGTCAGCAATCCAACTCGGTCTTGTTTCGTTTCACCCATGCCAACGATTCCACCGCAACAGACTTTCATTCCCGCTGTTCGTACATTGGCTAATGTCTCAAGGCGGTCATCGTAAGTCCGCGTTGTGATGACTTCGCCGTAGTACTCCGGCGACGTATCGAGGTTGTGGTTGTAGTAGTCGAGACCTGCATCGTTCAATTTTTCGGCATGATCTTCGGTGAGCATCCCGAGTGTTGCGCACGTTTCGAGGCCAAGCGCTTTGACGGCGGCTACCGCTTCGGCGACGGCTTCGATATCGCCATCTTTGGGGCTTCGCCATGCGGCACCCATGCAGAATCGACCGGCGCCATTGGCCTTGGCCGTTTTGGCTGCTTCGACGATTTGCTCTGTTGGCATCAAACGTTCAGTCTTTAATCCAGTTTTGTAGCGAGCACTTTGCGGGCAGTAAGCGCAGTCTTCCGGGCAGGCACCCGTTTTGATGCTTAACAGGCTGCTTAGTTGAACCTTGTTGGGATCGTGGTTCTGGCGATGGATTGTTTGAGCTTTGAAAACAAGATCCATCAATGGAAGTTCAAACAGGCTCGTCACTTGTTCGCGTGTCCAAGACTTAGTTCCGCCAGTTGTTTGCTCGGTTTGTGTTGATGTAGATGTTTGGGTCATTCACAGA
>CAYMFZ010000011.1:11396-27515 GCA_964389585.1 uncultured Pirellulaceae bacterium
TTTCGAATTGGGAACGCCAAGTATATCCAAAACGGCGAGAATTCGGGACGGGAGAGGCAGAAAACATGCGGTCAAACACTATTTTGGGTACGATGTCCTGAACTGGTTTTTCACGATGTGATTTAGCTCTTACTTTTGGACACTCAAATGCAGTCCCGATTTTTTTTGATGGCTTTCAAGCTGGCGATAACAACATTGATGATCGTTGGATTCTTTGGAAAACGGTCAATTGGCCAAGAGAGTCACGCCGAAGGATTGAGAGCTTTTGAAGAAAAGTACTCCGTGGAAGTCATCACTCATGGCTACCCGTTCAATCCTGCCAAAGACAAAATTTCTGGTGCTGACTCGAAATTGGTCGACGACTATCTGCCAAAATTTCTGGAAGAATTCAGTCTCTACCCTCCAGAGTTCGTCAAGCGCAGCGGCGTGAAAAAGATTGTCATCTGCAAAGACCTTGCCTACGACGGGCAACTGCGTGCTGCGGTTCCTGGATTGGGCAGTGGAATTTTGTACTACGATGCGGAACGAAGTGGCAATTACGATTCTTATCACCGAGCGGTCGTTCATCACGAGTATTTTCATTTGGTTGATTGGCGAGACGACCGAAAGCTTTATGTAGACGAACAATGGTCCGCCCTTAACCCCTCCGATTTCAAATACGGTCGCGGTGGTGTCCATGTTCAAGCCGATCGAACGCAAGGACTGACTTACGACAGGTTGGGCTTTATGAATAAGTACTCGACTCAGGGTGTCGAAGAAGACAAAGCCGAGATCTTTTCCTACTTGATAACCGAGCCAAAGCTAATGGCGAACCGAATTAAGTCGGACTCTGTCGTTGCGGCCAAAGTCAAAATGATGAAGCAGTTGATGAGTTCGTTTTCGCCTTCGATGGACGAAGAATTTTGGACTCGAGTTTCAAAAGTGAAGCGAGTTAATTGCCGGCCAAATCTAAAAGAATATGAGTCGACTCTTACGAGTAAAAACAACCTCGCTCCGAAAAAGCGGGCTTCGCAATGGGAAACCATTGAAGCAACCGGTAAACCAACCGCTCGACACGAAGCGGCTTTGGTTGCTTTCAAGGACAAGGTCTATCTCATCGGTGGTCGACGAATCAACCCAGTCGATGAATTTGACCCGGCAACAAATACTTGGGTAGAGAAATCAAAAACTCCATTGGAACTCCATCATTTTCAAGCCGTTGTGATTGACGATGCGATCTATTTGATTGGTGCGATGACGGGTCCTTGGCCTAATGAAAAACCACTTGAAAAAATCGTTGTCTATTATCCTGAGACGGACAAGTTTGATTTTGTTCACACTATTCCACCCACACGAGGACGGGGCGGAGCAGGGGCAGTGGCTCACGACGGGAAGATTTACATCGTTGGTGGAATCACGAATGGGCACATGGATGGCTTCCAAAATTGGCTGGATGTTTACGATCCGAAAACTGGTGATTGGAAACCGTTACCAGATGCACCGCACGCTCGCGATCATTTTCAAGCTGCAGTACACGGCGGAAAACTGTTCGCGCCGGCGGGACGAACGACTTCTCAAAAGACGGAACAGGGGTTTGACCTAACCGTCGGGCCAACCGACGTATACGATTTTGAAAAAAACAAATGGCTTCCACCCAACGAGATGCAGAACCTTCCGACGCACCGTGCGGGAAACATGGCGATGGTTTGGAAGAATGAATTGGTGATTGGAGGCGGTGAGAGTGGTTCGCAAAAACAGGCTCACAATGAAGTCGAAGCGCTCAACTTGAAAACGGGTGAATGGCAAAATTGGCCATCTCTCAAGCGAGGTCGCCATGGCTCAGGTTTCGCAATTGTTGGTGACTATGTCTACACGGCTTCAGGATGCGGTAGCCGTGGTGGCTCACCCGAGTTGGTTTCAATCGAAAGATTAAGACTGCCCGGCTCGAAACAACAAGACGTTTCCGCGGCTGCAGGCGAAAGCAAAAAAGAAACCGTCAATCAATGGCATACACAAACATTGACATTCGAAGGACCAGAAACCTCGGAGTCAGCCGATTCAAATCCATTTACCGACTATCGATTGTTTGTCACATTTAAACATTCAGAGACAACGCAGACGATTCGCGGCTTTTACGCCGCCGATGGAAATGCTGCGGAAACTGGAGCCGATTCAGGCAACAAGTGGCAAGTTCGATTCGCGCCGGACCGAGTTGGCCAATGGACTTATTCAGCCGAGTTGCGTCGTGGTGATCAGATCGCGATCGACACTGACCCAAAGACGGGTGAGCCAATTGAGATTACGAATTCCAAAGGGACTTTTCAAGTTATTGCAAATAAGAACTTGGGTTCAGATTCTCAAGAACTAGACTTTCGAAAGCGCGGACGCCTGATCGTTGACAACGGCTATTTTCGATTTGGCAGATCTGGAGATTTTTGGCTGAAAGGGGGCGCAGATAGCCCCGAGAACTTACTTGCCTTCGTCGATTTCGATGGGACTTTCCGAACGTCGGACAAGGCTCGTGAGGGTGAAAACGACCCTGGCAAAAATCTCCACCGATTTCCAACGCACGTTGGCGATTGGAAAGAAGGTGATCCGACATGGCAGGATGGCAAAGGCAAAGGTTTGATCGGCGCTTTGAATTATTTGTCGTCGACCGGCATGAACGCGGTTTACTTTTTGACCATGAACATCGGCGGGGACGGCAAAGACGTTTGGCCTTATGCTTCGCCAGATGATTTTTCGCGATTTGATTGCAGTAAGCTTGATCAGTGGGAAATCGTGTTCAATCACATGCAGTCGAACGGACTGATGCTGCACGTCGTTATTCAAGAAACGGAAAACGAACGATTGCTTGATGATGGAGATACCGGACCACAACGAAAACTGTATTTGAGTGAACTGATCGCGAGGTTCGCCCATCATCCGGCGATCGTTTGGAATCTTGGTGAGGAAAATGGGCCGGCTGAGTTTTCTCCCAATGGTCAGACGACGGAACAACAAAAGGCGATGGCGACTTATTTCAAGCAAGCCGATCCCTACGGAAACACGGTTGTCATTCACACGCATGCGGCTTCCAAACACAAAGACCATTTGTTGCCCGGCTTGATCGGACATAAACCACTTGATGGACTTTCGTTTCAAGTCGACCAACCCAAACGGGTTCACCAAGAATTGATCCAATGGAAAAACGAAGCCGCGAAATCAGGCCATGAATGGTTGATCGCAATGGATGAGATTGGAAAGTGGGACACGGGAGTCGTTCCGGATTCGGTCGACGCCAACCACGATTCAACTCGCCACGAAGTGCTTTGGGGCACTTTGATGGCAGGTGGTGCAGGCGTCGAGTGGTACTTCGGCGCGAATCATCCGCACAATGATCTATCGAGTGAAGACTGGCGTCAGCGAGAGAACATGTGGTTGCAAACAAAAGTCGCGTTAGATTTTTTCGAACAACATTTGCCGTATTGGGAAATGAAACCATCCGATGACTTAACAAGTGCCAAGGACGACTATTGTTTTGCAAAGCTGGGTGAGGTCTACGCCATTTATTTGCCCAAGCCAAGTGGCGACGTGAAGTCGCCAGTTGAATTGAACTTGGATTCTTCAAAGTCTGAATTCGAAGTTCGTTGGTTCAGTCCTAAATCAGGCGGGGAGCTTCAAAATGGTGATGTAACGGAGATCGCCGCCTCCGATGAATCTTCAATCGTCAATCTCGGAAAACCACCAAACGAGCAATCTCAAGATTGGGTTGTTTTGGTGAAGGCGAAGAAGTAGCGAGTTTGAGCACGAACGGCAGGTTTTGAACGCCAACGGCATGCTGATCGCCAATGACATTCATGATCGCCGCCATGCTTGAGTGCCAACTGCACGCCAATGGCATGCATGAGCGACGCCATGCTTGAGTGCCAACGGCACGGCAGGTGATAGCCATGGACGCAAGTCCATGGTTTCACCCAAAAAAATCCAGAGTCCCGAAGGGACGGCAGAAATCGCGAATTTGCCGTTCGTTTAGACTTGTCGTTTCATGCCGTCCCTCTGGGACTCTCAGTTTGTCTAAACCTCGAAGCCATGGACTTGCGTCCATGGCTAATACCTGACATGCCTATCGGCATTCAACAAAAATGTCGGCATTCGATCGACATTACTTCGTGGCCAGGTCTATTCCCTCGGATGCAATCTTTGCGAGGTGTCGAATTTCTTCTGGCGTGATGACGTAAGGCGGCATCAGGTAAACAACATTGCCGAGTGGACGCAAGAGACATTCGTTTTCTAAACCGTGCATATAGACGGCGAGTCCGCGGCGTTCTTGCCAAGGATAAGGTTCACGTTTTTGTTTGTCTTTGATCATTTCGACTGCCAACACCATTCCGGTTTGTCGGACTTCTGCGACGTTGGGGTGGTCGTTGAGATGTTCAAACGAATCGTGCATGACTTTGGAAAGTTCACGGTTGGCCTCGACCGTTTTTTCTGACTCAAACAAATCAAGTGTCGCGTGGGCAACCGCGCACGCAAGTGGGTTGCCGGTGTAACTATGCGAGTGAAGGAACGCCCGCAACGTTTCATAGTCGTCATAGAAAGCTTGATAAACTTTGTCGGTTGTCAGCACCGCAGAAAGTGGCAGGTAGCCCGCGGTCAAGCCTTTACCAACACAGATAAAGTCGGGTGAAATTTCAGCTTGTTCACAAGCGAACAAAGTCCCCGTTCGCCCGAATCCAACAGCGATTTCGTCGGCGATCAAATGAACATCGAATTGATCGCACAACTTTCGCAATTCGCGCAAGTACGAAGGGTGGTACATTCGAATGTTGCCGGCGCATTGGATCAAAGGTTCGATCACCACCGCACAAATTGTCTCATGATTTTGCTCAAGCTCGGCACGCATGTGCTCTACTTGTCGCAACGAATAGGATTCCCAAGTCTCGCCTTCATCTCGAAAGAAGCAATCTGGCGATGCGACGGTGCGGCATTGCATCAAGAGTGGTTCGTAAGTCTCTTTGTAAAGCGCGACATCGCCAACGGCCAACGCACCAAACGTCTCGCCGTGGTAACTGTTCACGAGATTGACAAATTCTGTCTTCTTGGGCTTGCCCGAATTTTTCCAATAGTGAAAGCTCATCTTCAACGCGATCTCAACCGCCGAGGAACCGTTGTCGCCAAAGAAGACTCGTTCGAGTCCGTTAGGAGTCAGATCAACCAATCGTTCGGCCAATCGAATTGCTGGTTCATGACTGAAGCCGGCGAAGATCACGTGTTCCAACTGGCCGGCTTGTTCGGCAAGCGCTGCGTTGATCGTCGGATTCGCGTGGCCAAAGATGTTGACCCACCACGAACTGATTGCGTCGATGTAGCGATTGCCGTCAAAATCGTGAAGCCAAACGCCTTCGCCGCGCTTGATTGGAATGAGCGGGTAGTGCTCGTGGTCCTTCATCTGCGTGCACGGGTGCCACAAGACGGCGAGGTCACGGGCCTTTAATTTTTCGTTAGTAGTGATGGTGTTGGGCTCCGAGGTGGATTGTGTTTTTCGTCGTTGAATTTGATTCGTTGGTATGTTTTTTGAAGTTGAGAGTTTCCTGCCGTCCCTTCGGGACTTGGTGAATCGGGGGTGGGCTGACCATGGACTTGCGTCCATGGCTATCGCATGCCGTGCCGTTGGCACTCAAATATAGCGCGCGACATTTGGCTAAAACGAAGCTTGCAAACTTGCTTACTCAAATCAAGCTCACAACTTCGGCACTCTTGCAAAGTGTGTATTGGCTACTCAAGTAAAGCTTGCAAGTTTATTTAATCAAGTTGGGCTGGAGACTTAACGAAAGGCTTGGCGGCGGCAGCAAAACAAACAGCACGACCGCAACTCAAAAAACGTGCGGCGTCACTTCCACAAAAGGTGGCGGCGCCCCGCACGTTCGAGTTCATCTTTGACGACTAGCCAACCGGAACAAAGCGATCCTGCAACGCTTGGACATCCATTTCTTGCGAACGAAGTGCCTTGATCGCTTGGACGGCGGCCTCGGCAGCTTGGATCGTTGTGATGCAGGGGATGCCCTGTTGAACCGCGGTTGCACGGATGGTGCCCTCGTCAGTTCGGGCTCCCTTTCCACTGGGGGTATTCATGATCAGATCGACACCTTCGTTTTTCATGTGGTCGATAAGATTGGGATGGCCCTCGATGATCTTCTTAACGCGTTGAACCGGGATGTTTTCTGCTTCAAGCCGTTTGGCGGTTCCGACCGTTGCCAAAACCGTGTAACCCATTTCATGAAGTTCACGTCCAATTTCAACCGCTCGATCTTTGTGGTTGCTGCTCACACTGACGAAAACGCGACCTGACTCAGGAAGCGTCACACCTGCGGCGAGTTGGCTTTTGGCGAATGCGATTGGAAAGTTGTCCGCGATGCCCATGACTTCGCCCGTTGAACGCATTTCGGGTCCAAGCACAATGTCGACACCAACGAACTTGCGGAACGGGAACACACTTTCCTTGACGGAGACGTGCGAAGGAATCGGTTCTTCGGTGAGTCCTAGCGATTTGAGTTTTTCGCCAGCCATGACTTTTGCTGCGATGTTCGCGACGGGAACGCCCGTCGCTTTGGCGACAAACGGAACCGTTCGACTTGCGCGTGGATTGACTTCTAGAACATACACGTTGGTGTTGTCGTCTTCTTTTTTCACGGCAAACTGGACGTTCATCAGGCCGACAACGTTCAGGTACTTGGCCATTGCTTTGGTGGCCGAGCGAATTTCATTGAGTGTTTCATCACTCAATGAATTTGGTGGAATGGAGCAAGCTGAATCGCCCGAGTGAACGCCGGCCTCTTCGATATGCTCCATCACGCCCGCGATGACGACATCGTCACCATCACTGATACAGTCGACATCGACTTCGATGGCTTCTTCGAGAAACTTGTCAATCAAAACAGGTTGTCCCGCCGAGACGATAAAGGCTTCTAACACAAAACGTTCGAACTGAGTTTTGTCGTAACAAATTTCCATAGCCCGACCGCCCAGAACAAAACTTGGGCGAACCAAAACGGGATAGCCAACCTTTGCCACTTGAGCGCGGGCTTCGTTCATGGTGCGCGCGATGCCGTTGGCCGGTTGCTTAAGATCAAGCTTGTTTAGTAGCTGTTGAAATTGCTCACGATCTTCTGCCGCATCAATCGTGTCGACGCTGGTTCCAATGATGGGAACGCCGGCGGTTGAAAGCGCTCTCGCAAGGTTCAGCGGCGTTTGTCCGCCAAACTGAACGATCACGCCGTCCGGCTCGATTCGATCGCAAATGTTCAAAACATCTTCGACGGTTAGCGGCTCAAAAAACAACAAGTCGCTTGTGTCGTAATCTGTTGAAACTGTTTCAGGGTTCGAGTTGACCATAATCGACTCGATGCCCATTTCGCGAAGTGCAAAACTGGCGTGGCAACAGCAGTAGTCGAATTCAATTCCTTGGCCGATACGGTTGGGGCCGCCACCGAGGATCATGATTCGCTTTTTGTCAGACTTGGCTGGCGTTTCGTCTTCGTCTTCATAGGTCGAATAGTAGTACGGCGTGTAGGCTTCGAATTCAGCGGCACACGTATCGACCGATTTATAAGTCGCGATTACGCCCAGCGATTTTCGAACGTTGCGGACATCCAATTCGTTGGTGTCCCAGATGTGAGCCATTTGCCGATCGGAAAAACCAAACTGTTTGGCATGTTTCATTTCCACCGCGGTGATGTCAGAAAGCTGGATAGAGCGAAGGTACTCTTCCATCTCTATGATGCCAACCAAGTGCTCAAGAAACCAAACATCGATGTTGGTCAGCTCGTGAACTTCGTCGACCGTCATCCCGCTCTTGAACGCATAACGCAAGTACCAGGGGCGTTCTGAGTTGGGAATCGAAAGTTTTGAGCGAATGGTGTCGCTATCTGGCTGCTCGTCGGTTCCCCAAAGATCTTTCTTGTCGCAACCAAAACCAAAGCTTCCGACTTCAAGTCCTCGAAGCGCTTTTTGGAACGACTCTTTAAAGGTTCGTCCGATCGCCATCGTTTCGCCAACGCTTTTCATTTGCGTCATCAGCGTCGAGTCGGCTTCTGGAAACTTCTCAAAAGTGAAACGGGGGATTTTGGTGACGACGTAGTCGATCGTCGGTTCAAAACAGGCTTTGGTTTCACGCGTGATGTCATTGGAAAGTTCCCACAGCTTGTAGCCGATGGCGAGTTTGGCAGCGATTTTTGCGATTGGGAAACCAGTCGCCTTAGAAGCCAACGCGCTTGAACGACTGACGCGAGGGTTCATTTCGATGACGATCATTCGACCGGTATCAGGATTGATCGCGAACTGAATATTCGAGCCGCCCGTCTCGACGCCAATCTCACGGATCACAGCCAGACTGGCGTCGCGCATCCGTTGATATTCTTTATCAGACAACGTTTGGGCGGGGGCGACGGTGATGGAATCGCCAGTGTGAACACCCATTGGATCAAAATTTTCAATCGCGCAGATGATCACGACGTTGTCATCGGTGTCCCGCATGACTTCCATCTCGTACTCTTTCCAGCCGATGATGGATTCTTCGATGAGGACTTCGGTCGTGGGTGATTGATCAAGACCACGACGTACCAGCAAATCGAACTCGTCTTTATTGTAAGCGATCGCTGAACCACTTCCGCCCATGGTGAAGCTTGGTCGAATCAAGCAAGGCAGTCCGACTTTTTCGAGGATGACTCGGGCTTCGGCAACGGTGTTGACTGTTTCGCCAGTGCAAATATCCAAACCGATGTTGTGCATGGCTTGTTGGAAGCGGTCGCGGTTTTCAGCTTTGTCGATCACATCGGCTTCGGCTCCGACCATTTCGACGCCGTGCTTTTCCAATACGCCTTTTGCTGAAAGTTCCATCGCAAGATTGAGCGCTGTTTGGCCGCCAAGCGTTGGGAGCAAGACGTCTGGCTTTTCCTTGGCGATGATTTTTTCGACGATCTTCCAGTCCAACGGCTCAATATAAGTCCGCTCCGCCGTGCTTGGATCAGTCATAATCGTTGCCGGATTCGAGTTGACGAGCACGACTTCGTATCCTTCTTCACGAAGGGCCTTGCATGCCTGAGTTCCCGAATAATCGAATTCGCAAGCCTGGCCAATAACAATCGGTCCAGAGCCAATGAGCATGATCTTTTTGATGTCGTCGCGTCGTGGCACGGTTTACCCTTGATGTAGCGTAAAAGCCAAAATTGGCTGGGATTACAAAATTTCCCAAGCGTACCAAGCACGTGTGATTTGACAAGGTACCAAATCAAAACAACTAATGATTCATAGAAAGAATTCGAGCATTGCACACGTCGAATTCTTGAATCTTCAGATTGATATGGATTCGCACTCAACCATCAGGACACGCCTAAGTGATTCGTGGATCCATTGGTCACCGGCTCGTCTCAAGTCGAAGGGCGCGGGCGGGGTGGCGAGTCGTCTTCGGGGATAATCAGCTGAAAAGAATCGAGAAATTTTTCAGCGATAACCTTCTGGAAAATCGTTGCTTCCATGACTGAATTAAGTTGATACTGACGCTTGCCAATCAAAAATACATGCGACATTACAATGAATCGTTTGTCTTTGGAGACAAAATGGTATTCGAATTTTCGTCCTCGGTAAGCTTTAGCAAACGTCCACTGTTTGGGATTATTAAGCAGTTGGCCGTTTACGTTTCCAACAGCGCCGCGAATGGCGCCCTCGAGAACCGCGTCGATTGTTTTGTTGTCTTTTGGGGCCTCGTGCAGATCGTGATAGCCAAAAATATACGTAGTTAACCCTTGGTTAGTTGTGGCCAAGTGCAAGCGGACTTTTACGGGCGGCTCACCTTGAATTGGCGCGAAACTTCGTTCAATGTAACGGGGCTTAATTGGCATGATGAATTTCGCGCGGGCCCCCGTAGGAGCGAGCTGTATCCACTCTTTTTTTTGTTCGGTTTCATCTTGCGCCAATACTGATTGTGGCAATAAGAAACCAAACATGATGAGAGCGAAGTACACCAATCGCGTTGCGACGTTGGGAGCGAGAAAAGTGTTCATGCGGGCAATCAATTAATTAAGGCGAATCAGCCAACCAAAAACTCCGGCCAGCAATAATGCCCGGAATTCTAATCGGAATCGGTGAAATCTAAAAAGCCAATTTAAGAATTCCGCTCGGCAAAAGCTCAAATGTCAGAAACGCTCTGGGTTTCTACTGTGAATTGGCAGCACGTTTTCTGGCTTCGATCGCATCAAGGATCAAACTGAGTACCTTTTGAGTTTCAGCCGGTTCGTTTTCGCTGGCGTTATAGCGATCGTATTGCTGCTGAATCTCGGCAGTGGTCAGAAGAGTTCCGCCGATTTCGACGGACTGAGAAAACGCTTCCGCTGCTATCGTTCGCTCGTCAGTAGGCATTCCAGTTTGGCTGGCAAAATTCACTAGCTCACGCTGAGCGGTCGGCGTACCTAATCCCGCGAGAATCTGGCTTGCACTGTCTGCAAATCCAGGTCGGTAGATCAATTGAACCAACATGTCTTGGTGGCTACCAAGGTCGTAGAAAGAATAGGTCGCGCGATCAGCCGAAATTTTTGCTAACCATTGAATCGCCGAAGCCGCATGCCGACGTCGATCAAAATTCGATACTGGCCACGGCTCGATCTTGTCTTTCAGGCGATTGACATGAGACAAAACGAGATCGGGATCAGATGAAAAAGGGGCCGAGCAAAACATCGGATCGTCGCCCATACGAAGCTGAACTCGTCGATCGCGATTAATGTCTCGGTAGAGCAATGCCACCGGCATCCGTCTGGTTCGCCAATCGTTGCGAAGCTGTTGAATCAAATGGGCGTAGGCAGGTTGGTTGAGGGTGTCGGTAACCATCAAGACGGTGACGTCGGGATTCGAAGTGGCCGCGCGAAAAAAGTCCCGACCGTTGGAGGCGGCGATTCCAAACAAACCTGAATTGGCGAGCGTCGCCGCGTAAGTTTGCGCGATGTCTTCGCGGTTGTGTCCAACCAAACCAGCCGGTCGATAGTCGCTTTGTGCAAGATAAATTGCCAAACTCGTCATGAAACTGCTGCCCGCAAACGACTGATGCGGATCAATCGCGGCAATGGCTTTCATCGCGGCAAATTGCAAATGTCGGTCGCCAAACAAAATGGCCTCGACTAATGGTTGTGGTCGACCAGAAAATCCAGATAACAAACTCTCGTCACCGATTTTGGCCAGCAATTCACAACTTGCCACTGCCGCCGGAACCAATTCAAGCTTCATCGCTTGCGTCAAAACGGTTTCCAGCTCCAAAGCCGTTGGCGAAAGCCGCTTCAACATCGCGTCCGCATTCACTCGACGACTTGGACCAACAACACGCTTCGCTGCTTCCAACTGAGTTAGCAAAAACATCTCGCGGTTGCGAAGTAGGTCCGGCCTGATCTCGTAAAGATCAGAAGCTCGTTGCGAGCCAATCACTCTCGCAGCCGTAGCAGGTGAAACTTTCGAAGGCACCATGCGTTTGGACGCGGCGTCCCAATTCCAAACAGTGACGTCGCCAATCAAGCCACCGCTAACCTGACGTTTGCCCAACAGGTATTCCATTGAGCGATCGTAAAGCCGTTTCTCAATGGCTTCGGGATTGGCAGGAAAGTTTTCACGCGTCAAAGTATCGAGTGCGGTGCGGCGAAGGAAGCTCGGAACTCTTGGCGAGAGATAAGCACGCATCATGACGTCGAGTGATTCTGAAGTGCTGAAATATCCAAGTGCTCGAATCGACTCGGTTTGAACTTGAAGATTGCTTGATCGCGCTCCGCCTAGCAACGGGCCCTGGGAGCTGTTGCCCATGTTCTTCAATGCGCCGCGAACTCCGGGAAAATCAGGCTTGCGATCTTCATCGGCAAACACATTCAACAACTCGGCCACCGCAGGCTCGCCCAGTCGACGAAGCTTTCGAAACGCGGCAGAACGGATTTTGATATCCGGGTTGTTAAGCGTTTTGATCAACTCATTCATTCGCTCAGGGGAAACACCAACTTTGGTTGCCGATGCCAAAACCAATTTCGATAACTGCGAACCCTCGGGCTGAACGGCTGCATTGATTTGGATGGTTGAAAAAAAGTTGGACCCGACCGCTTCTTGAAGTTCAAACAATTGATCTTCGTTCAAGTTCAACGCGATTATTTTCTTCAGATATTCACGGGCTTCATCGTTCAACTCGATGTCAAGCAAAACAGAAGCCGCTTTGGCAAGTTCAACGGCCGTCTGGGGGTTGGAGTCTTGAATCGACCGTAGAATCAATTGGTTGGTGTCATCCGAAAGTGCATCCAGCGTAATTTGACTTAAAACCAACTCATCCAATTTCCGAGGAGGCTCATCGGAATCTTGCGCAACAACAAACGAGTTTGCTCCCAAGATCAGAGCGATCCCGAGAGTCGTCCGGATCACAATTGCACAAATGGCGGAGCAAGACGTCAAACGGCAGGACCAGTTTCTCATTGGAGCGCAGTTGGATTTCGGTTTGGAGACGTGCATAGACATGACCAGTATTAATCGTCATTCGAAACCCAACGCCAACAGGCTTGGGTCAATCTTGACGATTGTAATTGCCATAGCAGTTAATAGATGGTCTTTGGCCAAAACGCGAGCAAATTATCCGCAAAAATCGCTTTCTGTTCGCTTCTGGCTTTGAGGCAAAAGCGTGCGATTTTAGTCCACGAATCAACCGGATAAAACGAATTCGGATGAATGAATCAGCACCTCATTCGTGAGATTGGTGCTATTCGTGGACAGACTTTAGCTTCACTTCTATTCCAGCCAGTCTCCAAAGAGTTCCAACTCGAACGCGACGTCCGTGTTTGCTCGATTGACGCCTCCATTGATCGCGCCAGCCTGAATCGTTTCGAATCCATGAATGAAGCGATAGTAGTCGTTGTTGAACATCCACAGGTCATCGTCTTTGCCGCCAAGAAAGTCGTTGTCTTCGGAGTCGACGAGATTCGCAAAATCGTTTCCGCCAATGCTAAAAACCAGACTGCGTTCGAATCCTGATGCGAAATTATTGAAGCCATCCCCTTTCAACCGCGTTCCGTTGGAATCCATGAAGAGTGAGTCGTCGTTGACCGAATCCACAAATCTCGCAATGTCATCTCCACCAGTCGAAGTCGCAAACGTGGAAGCGAATCCGACGGCAAAATTTTGAAAACCATCACCCGTGATGATTGCGCTGTTGGGCTTGGCGACGAAAATGTCATCGCCACTGCTGTCGCGGAATATGGCTTGATCGACTCCAGCGGAAGAGTTGGCATAAACTTCAGCGAACCCGATCGCCAATCTTTCCGTCGACGAGTTTGTCATTCGCGAAAAGACGGGAGTTGTAAAGAGCACATCGTCACCATCTGAGTCCGTGAAATGTGCGATATCAAAACCAGAATTGGAAACACCTGTCACTGTTGGGAATCCGATTGCTCCCACTCGATAATCGCTACTAAACATCGCATTGTAAGTTGGTGAAACGACAAACTTGTCATCGCGCTCCGAGTCATAAAGAAAGGCTTCGTCAGTTCCACCACCTGATTGCGCGGTCACTCTGGAGAAATGATAGGCTCGAACAAACGAGTCTCCGTTTTTCAATTCCGAAAACGTGCGACTCCCAGAGAACCGTTCGTCTGATTCTGATCCAAACAAGGTTGCGGAATCAAACCCCGATTCGGTTTCAGTGGAGATCACGGTGACGTTGTCAAAGTCAAAAGCATTCGCGACGGTTCCATTTTCGTTCGAGAGAAAGACCTGTCCGGGACGAGCAAAAAGATTGTCATCAAGTGGCGAGTCCGCGATGCGAGCCACATCAAATCCGCCATTACCTCGCGCGGTGGCGCTTGCAAAGAGCTCAGCTTCGATGAATACATCGGGAGTCTCAAAAGTCGACGCACCGTTTCCCGCGATGAAACTGTCGTTGCCTTCGGTACCCCAATAAGTAACCTTGTTGTTGTTTTCGCCAGTCGTTCCCCCAATCGTTCCCTTAATCGAGTACCTGTCAAATCCTGACAAAAACCCTTGCTGGTCGATGTCCAGGACCGCTAAACGATCATCACGAAAAATGAAATGAGTATCCGCCGTGATAGAACTGACAATTGCTTCATCGACACCTCCATTGTCAGCTAGGTCAACTTGAAAACTATCAAAGCCAGTAATTTGATTTTCGTAGTTTGCACCTCGCAAGAGTTGGCTACTCGTATCGCTCCTGAAACTGTCATCTCCACTCGATCCGTGTAGCCGAGCCGTCGTGACGCCCTCCGAAAAGTGATTGACCGAGATCGTTCGAAACCCGCTCAGTTCGATTGGAAGTGTCCCATTCGTGATTGATGCCGACAGCGGAAACAATTCTGCGTGGCTATCTCCTTCGCGAAGACTAATTTGAACACTGTCTTCTCCTCCTCGACCCTCAACAGAAATACTCGAATACTTGCTTAGGTTTTGTAGGGTTCGATCGGTCCCGTTGAAGTAAACATTGAATCGGTCTCCGGTCAAACCAAGCGAAATAGAGATAGAGTCACTTTCCTCGGTTCCAACGATGTCCAAGCTGAGCGGGGATTCAGACAAAATCGGTTCAAAGAGAGCAAGCGGTCGGGAAGCGTCATCGTTCTGGTCAACAATGCGAGTCGCAACATCTTCTAGGTTTGTTGTGTTCCAATAGTTGTTGCCTATGTCGACGGTTTCCGTCGAGTCTCCAGAAATCTTCACTTCATTGGAAACGATGAAATTCTGAGTAAGCGAAGCACTTGAGTTCGAATCAATTTCAATCGGCATGCTGATCGAATTCTTAGAAATGCTTCCGGTTGCTCCGCTTTTTAATTGAAGGCTTCCAAAGGGTGCGAAATTGTTCCCAGCCATATTGGCTAACCCCCAAACAGCAATGTCACCGCTCAAGACGGAGTCAGTCGCGTTTAAGGAACCTCCGGTCAAGACATCGATAGATCCTAAGCTTAGGTTTGAGTCGCTGGCAAGGTCCACAGTTCCTCCGTTGAGAATCGTCAATCGCCCGGCGCCTGAATCCGTTAAGGTTGCAGACTCAACGGTTAGGTTCCCAGCAACTCGAACATCGTCAGCGAATCTCAATAGGACGCCCGCTTCAACATCCACCGTCACGTCCGGCTTGATTTCTAGCGAATTGAGTTCAAATCTAGCTGATGTGCCTCCTTCGATTGTCAAATCTTCGCTGATGTCACCGAGAATCGAAATCAAAAAGGTATTGGGGAAATAAGCTCCCTCATCTAAGTCGGTCAACAAGTTAGCAGCGATCGACATTCGACCCTGAAACGATGTGTTAAAAATTGAGACCGCAGAACCTGCTTCGAAAAGGAAGTCTCCTGTCATTGAACTGTTGCGCAGGGTGCCATTCGAACCTGGCCGGAGATGTAAATCTTGAGACAGAAGGTTTGAGTTCACACTGGAACTATTGAGAACAATCTGGCCATAAACGTCGATTGATAAACGAGACTCGGAAATAAATTCGGTGTTGTCACCACTAAGGACGCCCTCTACGCCAACTTCGATTTTGGGAAGCATGCCATCAAACGTGCTGCCTGATGCTGTGAGTTGACCATCTCTTATCTCGATGAAATTGTCTGCGCTACTTGAAACGCTGGAATCAAGCCGAGTGACCTTTGTGTCCTCAACCACAAGTACGGCATCATTGATAATGGTTAATTTTTCATCGATGCAATATCCATCTGGCGAGTTCCAGATGGTGTCGACTGAGATCTCACCCCCGACGTGGATGCAGGCTAATAGCTCACGTCGTTCGAGAGAGTTGTAAGCCAGAGAGGAGGCATTCTGTTTTCGAGTTGAAACGATGGGCGAGCGATTGGCGCGGCGAGAGGATTTCATCTTGAACCTTCCTGCGGAAACAACTGAAGAGATTCTGGTAGCAGCCAACCAAGAATGTTCTTTCAAAACTCAAGCGCCATTCGAAAATCCAAAATGTTAGATTTCAAATTTGAGGAACGAAACTGCGTGGTGAAACACTTCTGGATGGGAACGAATGTTTGGAAGGAGAGAAGAGCTTTCAACCAATATGACCTCTTAGATCAAAAAATCAAGTTTTCGATATTGTTTCGAGATGTTGTTATGGGACTTGGAATTGCGACAAGAACGCCTTAGGCCAGCTTT
>CAYMFZ010000012.1:0-22367 GCA_964389585.1 uncultured Pirellulaceae bacterium
TTTAAGGCGTTCGCTGAAACCGGAGCGAGTGTGAAGGAATGAGGCATAAATAATGAGGAATGAGGAAGTGGTGTGTGGGAAGTTGGAAGTGGCTTGCTGGATTCGTTGAGTCACATCGGGATGGAATTCGATAGCCAGGGACGATAGTCCTTTGGGAAACATCCTCGCTCCACCGAGTCACAGCGAGGCTGTGAATTTTTCTTGAGTCGGCTTTGTTGGCTTCGCAAAGTTGTTTGTAGTACCGGCTTTAGCCGGAATTGGCACAGCTCGATTCCGCCTAAAGGCGGTACTACGAACAAGCTTGGCAAAAATTCACAGCCCAATTCGACGGCAAAAAATTCCGGCTCACTGGCCGAATTTGGCCATCAAGCGATTTGCGATACCGGGGATCAAGCGGTCCATCCAAACGATTAAGCGCCCGCCGTGCGTCAGAATGATTTCGTGTTTGCCCTTTTTGATCGCTCGAATTGTTTTGGCGGCAACGACTTCAGGCGGCATCGCGCCGCGCTCTTTCCAATTCTTTTTGGTTTGGTCTTCAATTGAAGCGTCAAAAAACTCACTGTCAGTCGTGCTGGGGCTGACTAGCAGTAAGTCGATGTTGTCTTGGGTTAATTCGGCGCGGATCGAATCACTGAACCCATGAAGTGCAAACTTGCTCGCGCAATACTCACTTTTGAGCGGGGCCGCTCGATGCCCCAGGACGCTGCTGACGTTAACGATGATTGGATCGTTGCCTTTTTTGAGCTCTGGCAAAGAAAGCCGGATCAGCTCAGTCACGGCGAAAAAGTTGACTTCGAAAACCGACCTCAAGCGATCAGCACTTGCCGTATCAAATCGGCCCATCGCACCAATTCCAGCGTTGTTGATCAAGACATCGAGTCCACTGAAATTTCGAATACAAGTCTCGATCAATTTCTGACGAGTTTCCGATTCGGTAACGTCTCCAACAACCGTGAGACACTTTCCACCTTCGTTTTCAATCTCGCTGGACAATTGATCGAGTCGATCAGCACGGCGGGCAGAGGCCACAACGGAACACCCTTCGGCGGCCAATTGTTTTGCGAGGTGCCAGCCAATTCCGCTTGACGCACCCGTCACGATCACGCGTTTATTCGAAAGTCCACGTTTGGCCATCGCTAGTTCGCGTCATCCAAGGGAAGTTTGGGATCATTGCCAAACGAAGGATTTGGCGGCAGCGATGGGGCGATGAATGCTCCGCCGGATGAGTGGCTTCCTGCCGCTGCATCTACTGCCGAATCAACTTCAGGTTTGGCTTCTGCAACCTGAGTTGAGTCTTGTCCAATCTCTTTGGACTCGTTTTCGGATGCTTCTGAAGTCGGCTGATCAGAGGTCTCGCTTGGTTCTTCGTCGGAAAGCCACCCAGCTGGAGAATGCGGCGTGATGATTGTGTCAGTCGGATCAATTCGCCCAAGATATTTTTGCGGAATCCGGCAATGAACTTTGACCATGTCTTCGGTGTATTGAGTCGAAAGAATCTCCCCTTTGGCGGCGATGTAAGCCAAAAGTTTTCCGTTGCCAACACTCATTTCAATATCAACGTCTTGGAAAGAACGACTGAGCGCGTCGCTGACGACAGAATGAAGTTTTTCAAAACCGAGCCGCGTTTTGGCACTTACCGGAACCGCATTGGGATAACGATTCAAGGTCGCGTCAAGTGTTGCAAGGTTTCCGACCTGATCGACTTTGTTCAGAATTAGAAGTGTATCCTTTTCTTCGATTCCGATTTCCTGAAGGACTTCGTAAACCGAGCTAATCTGGTCGGCGACTTTTGGATTGCTCGCATCCGCGACATGCAGCAGCAAATCTGCCTGGCGAGTTTCTTCTAACGTGGCTTTGAAACTTGCGATCAAGCTGTGGGGCAAGTCTCGAATGAAACCGACGGTATCGGAAAGCAAAACAGGTCCCCAGTTTGGAAGGGACCAGCGCCGCGTGCGTGTGTCGAGGGTGGCGAACAATTTGTCTTCGGCAAGAACATCCGCGTTGGTCAACGCGTTCATCAAAGTGCTTTTGCCAGCGTTGGTATAGCCAACCAACGAAACCGTCATCGTTCCCTTGCGCGATGCGACCTGACGTTCTTTTCGCTTCTCGACTTTGCCAAGTTCTGTCTTCAGGTCGTGGATTCTTTTCTCGACTAATCGGCGATCCGTCTCTAGCTGTTTCTCACCAGGACCACGCATGCCGACGCCCATTTTTAATCGCGAAAGGTGCGTCCACATCCGCTTCAAACGCGGCAATGCGTATTCGAGTTGTGCAAGTTCGACAGCCAGTCGCGACTCATAGGTTTGAGCGTGGGTCGCAAAGATATCGAGGATCAGTTCCGTTCGATCGAGGACTTTGGTGTCTAGCGCTTCTTCGAGGTTTTTGTTTTGAGCGGGCGAAAGATCGTTGTCAAAAATTACAACATCGGCGGCGTGAAACTCAACCAGTTGCAAGAGTTCTGCAACTTTTCCCTTGCCGAGATAAGTCGCGTTGTCTGGTTTTTCACGACGTTGAGTAAGGCCGGAAATCACGTTGGCGCCGGCGGTTTCGGCTAGGCCTTGAACTTCGTCGAGTGGATCAAACTCGATTGGGTCATCCGGCAATACGACGCGAACCACGATGGCGATTTCCTGATCGACTTGTTGAGCGCGTTTTCTGTCTTGCACGGTTTTTTGGATTTCCTGTTTGGTGATTGCTTTAGAGTTCGTGCGATTAGCACTATGACAACGACGTCATGTTAATTGTAGTCCATCGAGTGGCATGGAATAAGTCGACTCTGCCGGCTCTTTGATTTCGATAGCTTCAGGACAGGGCTTTTGCTCAAAGGTTCGCGAACGGAAAGTGTTTCAGGTTTACAGCCTGAAGTTGCGCATAATTGGATCTCAGGCTGGAAGCCTAAGACACGATCTAACTAAGCCACTGACTACTGCTTTCCATCCGACTTGTTGGATGTTGCATCTGAGTTCTCCGGATTCGACTTTTTCGTTTCTGGTTTACTTTCAGGTTCGATTCGTTTGCCCGGTTTAATGATCGCGTAAACCTTGGTGCCAATTGGAGGAATGTTTTCCGTGAACGCTTCGTAGAGCAAGCCCGCGTTGGCTTGGCTGCTTTCGACATTCACGTCGATCGTCGCGGTGCCAAAATTGGACAAGCAAATCAACTCACCTGAATCGCCGTAATAAACTTGATCGCCAGAGTCAGGGTCTTTCCAAAATTCACTTCCTCCAAAAACCCAAGTCTCTGTCATCGCCTTTTTTGTTTTAAAGTTTCGAATCCATTGTTTGGCCGGCATCGTTTTTGTTTTCTTTGTCTCGGCGTCTTGCCACTTTAGCGTGACGTCGATCGAAGGCCCGTAGGCGGCTCGGTATTCTGGGTCCCATGAAGTCGACTTGCCGGGATCGGCGCCTAACTTGATTAGGCAGGCGTGAACCTGGCTTGAAAGGGCGTGCGCCGCGATGATCGACTCATGCTCTTTTGTGCCTTCAGGGCAAATGAACATTTCTAATCCGCCACGAGAAAGGCAGACGTGCCCCGCAATGATGACTTCTTTAGCCTTTGGGTCGATCCAGATTTCATCTTTTTTGCTGAGTCGTTTCCAGGATTCGGGAATGTCGATGGTCTGTTTCGTTCGGTCTGATTTGGGCGTTTGTTCAATCTCTTCCGCTGGTAAACTCGCAGCCAGCTTTTCTGTATCCTCTGCAATCCGAGTCAAAGCCGAGTTGCGATCTTCGTCAGCCTGAACCTGATCGGCCTTTTTTAGGTCGGTTGGCTCTTGGCAGCCAGCGGTCGCAGCCACGAGGAATAGCAAACCGATTGATGCGATTGATTGAAAATTTCTCATTGAAATCCGATCGAACGAGATTGGGTTGGGTCGCGCGAGTCGCGATCCTGCCTTGAATATACGCTCTCAATCGTTTTGCGACAATTTGTAGGTCCATAGCCCAACGATAGGAAGTCGTGGTCGTCGTGCCTTTTAACATTGCCATTGCTTGCTACGATGGTCCGGCGAGCGAACGACAAACGAATTTACTGTGATCGACACTACAGGAACGAGATGACGACGAAGGCAAAACAGAGAAAGTCGACGGGAAAGAAAGCTTCGAAAAAAGCGGCCAAAACATCCAAAAGACTAGAGTTGTCTGCGGAGTGGAAGGCGACTGAAATCAATGTTCGCAAATCCGATCAAGGGCGACGCCTTTTGAAGCGGATGCTTGGTAAGAAATCTGGATTCAATGAATCGCCAATCAACTGGCTTTGCCCTAGTGCTGTAGACTCCGAAACTGCCAAAAAGATCGACCGATGGCATGCTTCAATTCTGAAACAAGAAAAGCGAAAAAAGACTGCCAAGGAAGTCATCAATTCAATTCAACAGTTGGGCACCGTCGTCACCGATGCCAATGACGCTTTGGTTGTCGTTGCAGCGGCTCATTCGATTCGAGCGATCGCAGGGCGATGTGATTTTCAATCATGGCAATCGCTCGTCGCTCAACTGCTTGAGATTTCACAAGCGGCGGAATCAAATGTTGGGTTGGCACCGGCCGTGTACCAGCAGTTGGCGATCGAAGTGCCCATGGTGATTGCGTACTTGCTGCCAGAGATCGAAGACTACCAACAGCTTGCCAGTCGTAGTTGTCAGAAAATGGCGACGACCGTTTCTTCGATGCTTGACCATGATGGTTGGCCGCACACTCGATACTTGGCCGAGTTTGGTCCGGTTGTCGGAAGCTGGGCACGATGTGGGGTTGTGGTCAAAGATCTTGAAATCAAGCAAGGCTACGAAGCGGCTTCGCAACTTGAATGGGTGGTTCGTCAGGTCTTACGAATGTTGAGGCCCAATCGAACACTCATGTTCTCCGAAGTCAATTCGAGGCCCGCCAACAATGCTTTTTTGAATTGCCTGTTCGAACTGTCTAACGATTCACAAGACAAAAAGTTGCTTAAGATTGTCACGACAACGGCTCAGCAATCGAGTCTTGTCTCGACGGAAGTAGAGACGAGCAACCTGTCCGAGTGGAGTGAGTCGGCGATTTTGCAAAGTCGTTGGGCGGCAAATTCACCTAAGCTTGCGGTTGATTTTTCGAAAGACAAATGTTGGATTGAGGTTTCGCGAAACGAACTGTTGATTCGAGGTGATTGCCGTCCCGAAATTTCAATCAACGGCGGTGTGCTTACAGGTGCCGATCCATTCGAAGTCGCCTGCGTCGAAAGTGATGAAGATGTCGAGTATCTTGAGTTGGAAAAGAAGCTTGGGAACGGTGTGACGCTTACTCGACAGATTCTGCTTTCCCGATCCGAAGAATTTTTGCTCGTGTCGGATTTGGTCAACAACAACGAGCCAGCGAGAATCGACTACCGTTGTTCGTGGCCAATGGCTGATTCGATCGAAGGGATGCACGAATCGCAGACGAGAGAAGTCTACCTCACAAACAAAAAGATTCACTCACTGGTGTTGCCGCTCGCGTTACCCGAATGGAAATCCGCACGTTCGGATGATTCGCTTTGGCTTCAAGACGGCAAGATGATTTTGACTCAGTCGATCGATGGGATGGGGCTATGTGCTCCTTTGTTTTTTGATTTGAATCCAAAAAGAAGTCGAAAAAAACGAACGTGGCGTCAGTTGACCGTCGCAGAAAATCGTGAGATCGTCTCGCGTGACACCGCGTGCGCGTTTCGAGTTCAGCTTGATCAGCATCAATGGATGTTTTATCGAGCTGTCTCCAGTTTTGGCAATCGAACCTTTATGGGAGAGAACGTCAATTGTGAGTTCGCTTTCAAGCGTTTCAAAAAAGATGGTACCGTGAAGTCGTTGATAGAAATTTGAGTCTATGAATAATTCGAATCCTGATAGCGCTGATCAAGTCGCTATGCAACTAAAGAAAAACGTGGAGTCGATCCGTAGACGCATCGAAGTCGCTGCGCAAAAGTCTGGTCGCAGTGCAGATCAAATAACATTGATCGGCGTTACGAAATACGTTGATGCCGCAATGACACGAGCCGTTTTTGAAGCCGGTTGTCTTGACCTGGGTGAAAATCGACCGCAGGTTCTTTGGGATAAGGCACAAGAAACAATCGATCTGTCAATCAACTGGCACATGATTGGTCATCTCCAGCGAAATAAAGTTAAGCGAACCGTCGCGTGTTCCACTTTGATTCACTCGGTCGACAGTTTGCGTTTGCTAACAGCGATCAATGATGCGGGTGCCAACGAGAACAAAGTTGTTGATGTGCTGATCGAAGTCAACGTCTCGGGTGAAGAGGCGAAGCATGGTTTTAAGCCCGATGAGCTAAGTTCGGTGATCTCTGATGCAGGACAATTGAAAAACGTTTCCATTCTTGGCTTGATGTGCATGGCGGGGTTGAACGGTGACAAGGATTCGGCACGCAATGAATTTGCATCCCTTCGAAAGCTTCGTGATGAGAACCAAAATCCATCGTCTCTCAATGTTCAGTTAAAAGAACTTTCGATGGGAATGAGTGGCGATTTCGAAGTTGCCATCGAAGAAGGGGCAACGATGGTTCGCGTGGGATCGTTGCTATTCCACGGAACTTGATTGGCATTTTTCAATTCCAAAGCACCCGTCGATCAGCAAATTAGTGTTTGATAAGCGCAGATCAGCAATCGGTCTTTTTTGGACGCCAAACTAAGTCAACCGGATACAGATTGAATAGAATGAGACGGGTACCTTTCCTGTCGTAGCCAATTTGATTGGCATGGCTGACTGCTCTTCCGTAATTCTGCTTCCGAATATCTGCTTCCGAATATCTGCTTCCGTAAATTCTTGTGACATAAGGTTGACCATGTACATTCGAATGGCTGCACTCATATTTCTAGTTGCTTCTTTATTGGTCGCTCCATGTTCCGCACAACTCCTAGTCGACAAAGCGGGATTTAATTGGGACTTTAGCGCCGGCGGATCAGTCGATGACGGAACGCAAGATGCTTTCGATGGCGCATTTGTCTTGTACGTCAACTCTGAATCGCTAAGCGGAAGTAACGGCGTGGAGCGAAACGGAATGTTGGTCTTTGGGCCTGAAGTGAAATCAAATGTTCACGTGACGCGTCATGTCGTTCTGCTGGAAGACCCGCCCGGTGTTGTGTATGCCGACAAGTTTGAAAATCGAACGAACGCGAAGACCAATGTTGCGGCAATGCTGCACTCGGACTTTGGTGATACAGCGGTGCCGCAATTGAAGAGTAACGCCGACGGAAAGATGTATTCACTTTCTTACAATCACGCCCAGCCACGACCAACGATCGTTTGTGTTTTTGGAGAAAAGGACTCAACGTTTCTTCCAACTAACTCCGGCAGTGGTGACAACTATTCGTTTCAATTTCCTTCATTGGAGTTAGAAGCCGGCGAGTCAAAGACGATTTGCTATTTTGTCGCTCAACGCTCGCAAGTCGATGGTCTCAAGCTGTTTGAAAATGAGGACGTTTATGGCAACGCCGTCAATTTGATGTCCACCTTGGGTGAATTCAATTTTACGAGCTTTTCCGGTGCACGACTCTATCAAACGTTTGGCTTCACGATTCGGCCACAAGGGACGTCCGATTTTATTTCGACGCGAAAGAAAGATGAGGTGTTTGGCAAGCTGCTTACGAAAGAGTTTGAGCTGAAGACTGAGGTCGGGACTCGAAACTATTTGGCCAATGAAATCGTGATGATCGGAAAGAGCGGTGATGGAAAGTTTAAGATCGCGGGTTCGGATGGCTCGTTGCTTGAAGGTGAATTGTCGCCGTCCCAGGTGAAGTTTGAATTGTCTGATGGGATCGCTGGGGAGATAAAGACAAGTGAAATTGATTCTTTGTCAACGCGGAAATTTTTGCCTGCTACATCTGCTGATGCCAAATCAGAAAAGCCAACCAAAAAAGTTGCAAAGAAGTTCAAGAAAAAGCGTAATGCTTCCCAATGGTTTGAATTTCAAAAACCAATTTTTATGTTTACCAGTCAAGAAAGATTGACGGGCCAACTCAATAAAGAAACATTCAAGATTCAATCTGACATTGGCGAACTGGAAATTCCGGTTGAAATTATTCAGTCAGTCGAGTTTGGCAAAAGCGGATCGGATCGACAGCCGCGATTCATCACCAAGGATGGTCAGGCGTTTTCAGGATTGATTCATGATGATTTTGAAGTCGAGATTTTTGACGGAACGATAAAGATGGTTTCGCCCAAGAGTCTGACCGCGATCTATTTGGCTGAACCGAGTGCTAAAAGTATGAGAATCGGAACGGATCAGGCCTATTTGCAGTTGGGGAGACGCGACAAGCTAATTGCAAAACTGCTTGCAGATCAAAAACCGATTGAGTTTAAGACTTCGTTTGGCAACCGTGCGATCAACCCGGTCCAAATTAAACGGCTTGAGTCAAAATCTGGTTTGACTGAGCAAATGCAGATTGAACTTTGGGATGGTTCGAAACTGACTGGCCAGTTAACGAGCGAAACCATTCGAATGGAGCTGCTCGGGCGGCCTGTGGAAATTCTTGGCACCAATGTGAAGACGTTTGTGAATCCAATGGCAATGCCTCCCGATGCCTTGAAAGAAAAGTACATCAAACTAATCGGGCAGTTGAATTCAAAAAAATATGGCGAACGCTCAGCGGCGGCACAGACATTGGAAAAAGAAAAAACGAAGATCTACGGCTTGCTCAGATCGCAGCTTGAGCACGTTGATGTTGAAACAAAAGCGAGAATTTACAAGCTGTTGCCAAAAAGTGATCAGCCAAAAAAAGAACCCAAACGAACTCCCTCTGGCTGAGTCTGTTTGGCTTCTGCGATAGCATACCGAATGTCAATTCTTCGGTTTTGGTTCTTTATCGCTGTCGAATTTGTCCGTATGCATCCACTTGTTCAGGATTGGCGAAATGACGATGCAAACCAGACCGCACAACATTGCGGTAATGGCGATGCTCTTGAAGACTTCGCCGTAAACGTTGACGGTCTCGCTTGGTGGCGGAAATCCTTCAACGCTGCTCACGCTTGTGAATTGAGAAATCACACCAGCGAGGTATTGGCTGAACGCAGTTGCCAGGAACCAGGCTCCCATCAACGTACTGACCAGATGCTTGGGACTAAGTTTCGTCATGGTGGAAAGTCCAACTGGTGATAAACATAGCTCGCCGGTCGTCTGCAGCAGAATTCCGAGTGTCAGCCAGCTAATCGCGACCATTCCAATTGCATCGCAGTTTTGAGCACCCAGATAGAATGCCCCAAAGCCCATTCCTAATTGGATCAAACCCAATCCGAACTTGATTGCAGCGTTGGGGTCCCAGCCTTTCTTACGAAGCGTGGCCCAAATCCAATTGAATATCAAAGCGAAAATCAAAATGAAGATCGCGTTAAACGATTGAAAGATCGTCGCAGGAAGTTCATCAAGCCGTTTCGCGATTCCCATTTTCACATTGGATTCCGTGACGGTCCAAGGAATTTCGACGGCTCCAAGTTCGGGATGCTCTTGCTCAATCTTTTTCAACGCCTCAAGATCATCAAGCGTGAACACTTCGCCGTTTCGCTCATAACCTAATTGAGCTTGGGTCGGCTGGATCTGAATTGTCTGACCCACCATGTCAGTTGTGACATTGCTGGACTCCGCGACGCGATCAATGTTTCTATCGGTAAAGTTGTTGACGCTACTTCCAGCTTGTTCGAAGAACGCAAAGAACAACATTTGGAAGAAAATCAAAATCAAAGCGGCGATCATTCGTTCGCGTTGAATTTTTGGCAAACGGAATGTCTCTTTTATCAGATAACCAAAGGCAAGTAATCCGAGAATCGTTAGCACGAGGCCGGCGGGTTTGGAGACTTCTTCCAAGAAAATTCCAGCCATCGCGCCGGCAAAGCTTTTTCGTCGTGTGTTGACGGTTTCGATTAGGGCCTTTCGCGTGGTGAATGCTGATTTTTCACTCTCATCGAATGAAAATCCAAATTCACTTTCAAGTGCCGAAATCAAAAGTCCTTTTCGTTCGTCGCTTAAATCTGCGATGTCCGCTTTGTCCACTTCGATTCCAGCATCCTTGGCGGCGATCGCGATGTCGACAAAAGACGAATCGGCCGGCAGCTCTTTGCCTTGATCAGCAAGGAGTTGTTGCATCAACAATTTGTTAACGCGCTTGTCAGAAATTCCTTTTACATCATTAATCACGTCTTCGTTGATAATGGTAAAAGGTTTTCCTCGTTGCTTCAGTTCACCAACGATTTCAGTCGCTTTGACGGCGTCGACTACCTCAGGTTTGACGCCAAATTTCTCAACGAAAGCGATTTGATCTGCCTTTCGTTCTTCGTTGGTTTTCACTGGAACAGGCTTTCCAGTTAGTTCATCAACTGGCGGATCGGTGAAAGGAGAAAAGCCCGAAACTAGCAAAGCAAAAATTGGAATCGAGATTGCGATGCCAACATAAATTTTCCAGTCGTGGCGACCGGTCATGCCTTCCGGTCTGCCGCCGGCCCATTTGGGAAGACCGCCTTTGCTCAGCGCCATGCAAGCGATGATTGCTGAAATCATTAAGCAAGCGGCAACAAAAACGTTGATGCTGATCGCCCAAAAGTTATCTGGTCGGAAGTAAAGCATGCCAATCGCGGACGCGATCGCACCTAAGAAAATCAGCATCGAGGTTACGAGGTTCGGCATGACGAACACTGCCAATCCAATCAGCATTCCGATCGTGGCCAAACCAAATCCGTAATGCCAACCGTAAGTTTCTCCAACGTATCCGCAGAGGAGTGGGCTGATCGCGGCACCAAGGTTGATGCCTGTATAGAAAATATTGAATCCATCATCTCGACGTTTGTCGCCGTCTTTGTAAAGCGAGCCAACGGTCGTTGAGATGTTCGGCTTGAAGAAACCGTTTCCGGTAATCAGCAGAGCAAGTGCAAAGAAAAATGGCCATTCGGATTCGATGGTCATCAAAAGGTGACCACCGGCCATCAAGAGTCCACCAATGACAACCGCGATTCGTTTTCCAAGAATCTTGTCAGCGAGCATGCCGCCGATAAATGGCGTCATATAAACGAGCGCCGTGTACGCTCCGTAAACCGTGTAGGCTTGGCCGTCACCATAGCCGAGAAAGCCTTTGATCATATAAAAGATCAAAAGCGCCCTCATGCCGTAGTATGAAAATCGTTCCCACATCTCGGCAAAGAAGAGGGTGTAAAGTCCAGTTGGGTGCCCGAACAGCTCAGGCTGTTCTGAAATTTCTGCTTGGGACATTAAGGCTCCGGCTACGGTTCGATGGAACAATTTTTAGGCACGTTACAAAGCATCGCGCGGCAATAAAAGCCCCCTTGGCGCGATAAAGCTTTGGATTTCGATTCCGATTCAGCGATTGGGTTTAAGGTGGACTCAACAAGCCAACTTTGCGGGTTGCGATTAAGCAACCAGAGAAACGACTACAAGATTTTTGGCTGAACATGCTTCGGCCGCAACATTAATTTTGATTCGACGCCAGATTGGAATCTAATCGAATGGTCTCTTGAGTCTGGCATCGAAAATTGAAACATCGCTCTCGTCAACTCCAGGGTGACCACAATTTGGACGGAATTCGTGGGGATCGAGGGCTCACTGCTCAAATCCTTCGTTCAACCTCCCAAATTCAGCTTGGTTTCACCTTTTATTCGCTTGGTTTCTGAATCTGCGTTTCAAAAAAGTCGTGATTTTGTAGGAAGACTTGGGAACGATTATTAATTGCTCCCAACTATGATGGAATTCTGCAACATGGGATGAACGCACAATCAATGACGTCTTGAGCCTTTATCGGTCGTCGAATAATGGTTGATGTTTTTTCGTTTCTATGGTCAGATTTAAGGCATTAGATCCATCTGTAGCGTTTATTCCCTTGGGACAAGATGGAACTAGCATGATTTTTAATAGTCAAATCACGAATCGAATTCCTTTATTAATCCATGCGATTCGCGTTTTACAAAATTCACTTCTTTTACCTCGCAATTATCAGGCAAATCTATGAAGTCTCGTAAGAAAAAGACACTCCCTGTCCGCGCTAAACGATACAACAAGAAGAAGAGCGAAAATTTCGGCTACGACAATTTGGAGCCACGTCAATTGTTGGCCGCGGATTTCTTGTCTGCCGTCAACTACGTTGGTTCCGATCAGATCAGGTTGACCGAGCCTGTCGCAGTGACAGAAGGCGTCGAAATCCTTCGTCACCAACTTGAGTTGGGGAACAATGAGTCGCTCAAGCTTCAAAATTCGACGACAGATAGGTTGGGCCAGCAGCACCTCAAGTATCAGCAGTACTACAACGACATCTTGGTTGAGGGAAGTGCGTACACACTTCATGTTCAAGATTCTCAAATCATTGGAATGTCAGGCAATCAAGTTGAGATTGTCTCTCCAGTTGATCAAATTTCGCTGACGAGTGAACAAGCACATCAATCCGCGATGGATCACATCGGCGCGACGGCTTACGCTTGGCAAGACGAGTTCACATCTGAATTGCTTGGCTTCGATGGCGCACCAGAAGGCGAGTTAGTCTACATCACTGACACGAACACCGGTTCTTCTGTTCCGACTTACAAATTCGACATGTGGGCGATCGACCTTGGAACTCGAGACTACGTTTATATTAATGCGAACACGGGCGTGGTCGAACTCGTCAGTAGTCGAATCCGAGGTGTAGATGTCGCAGCGACTGGACAAAGCCATTACAACGGGATCGTTGAATTTACGGCAGATCAGGTTTCGGATAACGAGTTCAGACTCCGCCAGATAACTGATGGCGTCGAGACTTATGACAACCAGATGAATCCGATCGGAGACTTTAGCGACTTCATTGATATTACTGCAAGTAGTCCATTCTTTGATTCTCCTGAAGCATTGTCTGGAGTATCAGCTCACTGGGGCGCTGAAAAAACACTTGAAATGTTTAAGGATTGGTTCGGCCGTGACTCTTATGATAACGTTGGATCGACTTTAGTCTCTTTCGTCAATGTGAGCGAGAGCTTGAATAACGCATTCTGGAATGGTTCTGTGATGCAGTACGGCGAAGGTGACGGGGTTAACTTCGATCCGCTAGTCGAGATTGATATCGTCGGTCATGAAATTACTCATGGCGTGACTGAGTTTTCTGCGGGGTTGATTTATCAAAACGAAATGGGTGCGCTTAACGAATCGTTCTCGGATATTTTTGGTGAGGTGGTAGAGTACTACGCGACTGGAACCAATGATTGGCTCTTGGGTGAGCAATCTTTTCTCGGCCCGGGCGGTTTAAGAAGTTTCCTCAATCCGAATGACGGCAACCAACCGGACACTTACCTTGGTGACCTCTGGTTCACTGGAACTGGTGATGACGGCGGCGTTCATTTTAACTCGGGTGTTCAGAACAAATGGTTTCATATTTTGAGTGAAGGTGAAGCTGGCACTAATGACAATGAAGAAGACTACGATGTAGCTGGAATCGGAATCGAAGACGCGGCTCAAATAGCTTATCGAAATCTCACGGTATATTTAAATGATATCTCGCAATATCAGGACGCGCGTGATGGTGCTGTTCTTGCGGCGATTGATTTGTTCGGTGAAAAATCACCTCAGCATCTTCAAACAAGTGCCGCGTGGGCAGCAGTTGGACTTTATTCTAGCGACATCTCAATCGACTCCTTCGATGAGGTAGTGCCTGGTTCAAGAATTTTTCTTGCTGATGCTCAGGGCGATGTTCCTCCAAGAGAATCACGTGGCGTGCTCATGGAGTTGGATGCCGATCAAGTGATTTCGATCGTCGTCGATGGCAAGACAGTTCCACTTGATTTTGAAATTGAAGATCCAAGTGGCAACGTAATTGCTACCTCGTCCAATGGGCCCGGGAATCGAACTTATGTCAACGCGATTCCCGCTGCCGAAGCTGGCGAGTATCGAATCAACGTTGGAACCAATTTCGCCGTCGATGATTTCGACATTCGCGTCGTTTTGAACGCCTCGATTGAACAAGAAGGAATTACGGGGCTCTCCAATGGATTGGGTTCCGACGCTGAAGAGATTGGTCGATCTTCTATTCCTCTCCTGAGTGGAGATCTGGTTAGCGTATTGGGCGAATTTGACATCTCTGAGATTCCTGCATTTGGCGGCGACGACTTTGAGTCAGGTGAACTCGATGGAAGTTGGACGACCTCATCGACGGATGGCGGAGGACGAGTTCAAGTCTCCGACTTGTTCGGTGCGGGTGAGGGGCAGTTTGCTCTTTACATGGATACAACGTCATCTGGCTTTGACAACCTAAACGAAGCGATTTGGACTATCGATTTGTCGACTGTCGATTCGCCATTCTTGAATTTCTACCATGCGTCATTCGATGATGAGAATACGGAATTGCCGGAGTCGTTTAATGGAACGATTAACGGAGATGGTGTTTCGGTAAGTGCCGATGGCGAAACCTGGCACACCATTTTGACCGATTCAGTTACCGAAGCGGGCGAGTGGCATCAATTCACGATCAATCTTCAAGAAGTTGCTACCAACGCTGGCATCGAATTGACTTCTGATTTTCAGATCAAGTTTCAACAGTTCGATGATGATCGCTTGGGTTCCGATGGACGGGCGTTTGATGGAATCAGTGTGACACAAGATTCTCAATCAGAAGATTGGTATGAGGTTGTCTTGGAGCCAGGAACAACAAGCACGTTCGCGGTTGCGAAAACGTTTGCCAGTGGACATGTCAATTTGGAATTGTATGACCACAATTTTGCTTTAGTTGCAACTGGAACGCCGGGTGAAGGGATCGACAGCAAGATCAGTCAATTCACTCCGACGGCTAGTGACACGTATTTTGCTCGGCTCGTTGGCTCGGCAACGTCTTACGGTTTTGTCGTGACTCGCGGAGCTGACTTCGATACAGGCTCATCGGCAGATGCTCCACAAGATATCACGGATGCCATGTCAGTAGCTGGCTACGTTAACACGACGACTATCGGAGTAAGCGACCCAGACGCTGCGGCGGATGGAACTGTCTTGGATAACTTCTTTGAAGGTGTAACACTTTCAAACAACGTGACGCTTGGAAGTGTTTATGGCGTCGAGGCGTCTTTCGAAGCTCCAACTGGTATTCGAGTCTTTGCACCATCGACGTCTGAAGCATCTGGATGGGCGGAAGATGTTAACGAACTGCGTGCGGATTTTGATATTCCGCAAACTATGGTTTCAATCACCGTTGGTTCGGAAGAAAGTGCGGAGGACGTAGGATTCTTGCGAGCTTACAATTCCTTGGGTGAGCAAATTGACCAAGCGATCAGCCGACCGCTGGAGCCAGGTGAAAAGCAAGTCATCTCTGTGTTCAGTCCATCAAGGGAGATCGCTTTCATTCTCGCCGGTGGTTTCCAAAACGATGTCACGCCACTTGATCGTCTGACTTATGAAATCGCTCAAGAAGCAAGCGACTTCTATTCAATTGATGTCGCTGAGAAAACAAACATCAACATCAATGCGTCGTTCCCAGGAACTGGCGAATTTTTGTTCGAGAACAATTTGGTTCTTCCAAACGGTGACATTCTATTCCGAATGGAATTGATTGATCCATCTGGGAATGTTGTCGCCACTGGGCAAGACTTCATGACGTTCTTTGCGACTGAATCTGGAACCTATGTTGTGCGTGCCAGTGCAGTTGCCGGTGATGGTGATTATGACTTGATGGTGGACGCAGAAGTTCAAGAAGACCGATTCGATCTTGGCGATCTTGGGTTTGGAGTTGCTGTGGATGACGCGGCGACCGGCAAAGGTTACTTGATGTACACGCATGAAAGCGTGACAACTCGTTTTGCCGCGAGTCCAACCGCTGAGAACAATGCTGACCACGTTGTTGCGGTTCGATATGACCACGTTGGACAGTCTTGGCAATACAACAATGACTCAGCTTGGGTAGATTTCACTCCAGCGGCATTTGATCGCTTGCTTGCTCAGGTCGACTTCGATAGCGGCGTGGCAGGATCATTGGAGGGGCGTTCAGGTCTTGTCTACGGTATCCAACAAGGCTTTGAAACATCCGACGTTGATTTCGCCGGTAATCTTTGGAATGGAGCGACCGATGACGGTGAATTCGAAGTCACTGGATTCTCATTCAAGACGGGTGATCAAGTCATCAACGTTGGGCCTCAACAATCTGGAATCGCTTCCGATGATACTTATCGCGGCGAAGGCTACATGATGTTCTCGGAGCAGAACTTGCGAGAGCGTTTCCCGGATAATCCGCATTACAAAGTTGCGTCTCAGAACATTACAACCGTTCGATTCAACTCTGGAAGCTGGGAGTATCACAACAATGTTGGTTGGTATTCGTTCGTGCCTGTTGAAGGAGATCGCCTGCTTGCTCACATAGATTTTGATTTCGATGTGATCACTAACTTGGAAGGTCGAAATGGCCTAGTCGAAGGTATTGAGCAAGGTTACATTTCTTCTGACATCGAATTCATCGCCAACCAATGGAATGGGCGATACAACGGTGGAGAATTTGGCTACACAGGAAGTGTCTTCCGAGTTTCTGGCAGTGCAACAACCGACTTGGGAGATCTTGGTCACGGGATTGCTGTCCATGACGACGCGACCGGGCAAGGATACATCATGTATTCTCAAGAAGACGTAATGGTTCGATTCGCTGCGGATCAACCAAATGCTGACAATGCTCGGCATTTGATTGCGGTTCGACTAATCGGAAACTCGTCATGGGAATACAGCAATGATTCGAACTGGGTTGCATTCACTCCTGCTCCATCAGATCGTTTGATTGGCGAAGCCTTCTTTGCTTTCGACTTTGTTCGATCTCTTGAGACTCAAAGTGGTGGAGCTGTGGGCGTTGGAGATGCTCGTATCCCAATCGGATTCGCAGATTCGAACATCCAGTTCTTCGGTGGGCAATTCAATGGTGGAACAGATTCTGGTGAATTCCAAGTGACTGGATCGTACTTTAGTGTTGCGTCTAATTCTGCTTCAATCGGAGCGGTTAATAATGGAATCACGGTAGACGATGGAGCAACTGGAACTGGATTCCTGTTGTATTCAGAAGAGATCCTCAGAGATCGCTTCCGATCCAATCGACCGTCCGGTGGTGACGCGGCCAATGTGTTCGCTGTGAGATTCAACACGGGTACAAACACTTGGCAGTACAGCCTTGATCCTAACTGGATTGACTTTACGCCTCGTGCTTCAGACAGATTGATTGCTAGTTTGGACTTTGATGCGGATTCAGTCAGCTCTCTGCAAGACGTAGAGGGTAACTTCGAAGGAATCTCTGTTGGATTTCATGACGGCGACTTAACGTTTGCTGCCGACAGTTACCGAAACGGTTACAACAATGGTGAATTCCAAGTGTTCGGTACTTCGTTCACCAGTTAATCACGCTGTTGCAAAGACTTAATTTTGAAAGCCCCCATTCATTTGAAAATGGGGGCTTTTTTATTGAATAACGTTCAAGGTTGTTGATGAATGTCGCCTGATCCCCAATGTGTTCAATGCATCGGGTGTAATGTTGATTCGTTCGAAGAAGCCGTGATGCTTCATCTACGCTGATTCCAAATCCCCGCTACGACAAAAATTTGAATGGATATTAAGCGATAGTTTCCACGAACTGAATTACTCGCTAGAATACCCGTCTAAAGGAAATTTGCGAGTCAAGTTGCATGCTCCAACTTTGACGATGCCGCGACCACCTCGTTGAGCATTTCGGAATCAGGAAAACGTCTATGTCTAATGTGGCCAAGGTTCAATGTGATGGTCATGATTTGGAACTACCAATCGTGGAGGGCTCTGAGGCCGAACGCGCCATCGATATTGGTGTCCTGCGAAAACAGACTGGACTAATTACGATCGACGAAGGGTACGTGAATACCGGCTCGACCAAGAGCGGAATCACGTTTCTCAATGGCGAAGAAGGAGTTCTACGTTACCGAGGCTATCCAATCGAAGATTTGGCAAAGAACTGTGACTTCGTGGAGGTCGCTTATCTTTTAATCTACGGCGAGTTGCCGAGTGAATGTGAGTTGTCAGATTTCCGCAACTCAATCCGCCAACATACGATGCTGCACGAAGACATGCGGCTGTTTTACAACGGCTTTCCCCGCGACGCCCATCCTATGGCGATCCTTTCAAGTGTCGTCAGCGCGATGTCCACCTTTTATCAAGACTCTTTGGATCCACACGATCCTGAGCAAGTTGAAATTTCAATCCGTAGACTGATGGCTAAGCTTCCGACCATCGCAGCGTATAGTCATAACAAGTCCGAGGGCCAACCCTTCGCGTATCCGCAAAACGATCTCTCGTACTGCGAGAACTTTTTGCAAATGATGTTCTCAGTACCTTGCGAACCCTACAAAGCTGACCCAACGTTTATCGAAGCCCTTAATATGTTGTTGATCGTCCACGCAGATCATGAGCAGAACTGCAGTACCTCCACTGTTCGAATGGTCGGATCGGCTGATTCGAATTTGTTCGCGTCCGTCTCGGCAGGGATTTGTGCATTGTGGGGACCGCTTCATGGAGGAGCCAACGAAGCCGTTGTTTCGATGCTTCAACAAATCCAAGACGATGGCGGAGACGTTGACAAGTACGTGAAAATGGCGAAGGACAAAGAAAACGGTTTCCGCCTGATGGGATTCGGTCATCGCGTCTATAAGAACTTTGATCCGCGGGCAAAGATAATCAAGAAGGCCTGCGATCAGCTTTTGAATAAATTGGATCTTGATGATCCGCTGTTTGATATCGCTCAACGGCTGGAAAAAGTTGCCTTGGAAGACGAGTATTTTGTGAAACGCAAACTCTATCCCAACGTCGATTTCTATTCTGGAGTGATCTACCGAGCCATGGGTATTCCCGTGAAGATGTTCACTGTTCTGTTTGCGATGGGCCGTCTACCTGGTTGGATCGCTCACTGGAAAGAGATGCACGAATCGCCGACCAAGCGAATTTGTCGCCCACGTCAGGTTTACACGGGACCCAACGTTCGTGAGTTTGTGTCGATCGACAAAAGACAGCCATCTAAAGCCACCGCGAAGTAGTGAATTAGCTTGAGAGGTAGGTCACTCCAAGCAACTCAGCTTTGAACAACTGTTAATCTTCAATCAAGTTATTGTTCAAATTCGGCTACACACCCGAATCTCAAGCACTAAAAGTCATCAGGATTTGCTTATTAATTACTCTGAACTTCAGCTCCCCTTCTCCTCGTGAATTCGGAAATTGTAAGTTAGCACTTTTTCAAATGTTAGCCGAATTCACGAGGAGAAGGGGTTGGGGGATGAGGAGTAAATAGCTCGATCTAAGACTTGTCTTTTGTTCAACAAGATTGGCTCTTCGCAAAAGAACAATATCTATGCTTTGGTGTCGGTCACTACCGGAAAGTGTAAAGCAATCAACTACGAAGTTTTGCTTGGCAGCTTAACGTCTTCATTAAGATAATACTCAACCGGGATTTCTCGTTTGAGTTTCTTTACATGTTCGTCGAACGCTTTCTTACGTTTCTCATCTAGAATTCGTTTCTTGATTTCGACTTGGGCTTCAAGAAACGGCTTGGTCATCGCCTCCGAACGTTCGATTACGCGAACGATATGAAAACCATTGCTCGTTTCGATGATGTCACTTAAATCGCCAACAGGTAAGCTGAAAATCGCATTGTCAATTTCTGACGACACCAATGCACCTTTAGTGGTCCAATCATGCTGACCTCCCTGAGACGCGAGAAAGCCGTGTGATTCTTTTTTCGCCACGGTGGCAAAGTTGGCACCATAGACGACATTATCCCCTAGTTCGACGAGCTTCTTTTTGGCTTTGGATCGTGAGCCAGCACGATCAAAGCGAATCATGATCTGTTCCCATTTCGCCTTGGCTGGTTGTGCATACGTCTCGATGTTCTTGCGATAACTGTCTAGCATTTCCTGATGTGTCACTTCGTTATCAATGTTGACTGCGCGGGACAGAAAGTACTTTGTCAGTTGTTCTTGAGCCCAGCTCTGACGTATTTTCCGCAAAGACGATCCTTGGGCCCGCAGATAAGCATCAAACTCGTTAACAGATTTTAGCCCGGAGTTTTTTAGTACTTTCTCAAGTTGGCTTTCATCGAACTCATCTTCTGCCTGTTTGAGAACGCCTTTGATGTCAGCACCTTCAGGCAGTTCTTGAAGTGAACCGAGAAACAGAATTTTTGCTTCGACGAATCTGGGCAAGACTTGCGGGATCATTTCTTGACGGCGTTTTGCCTTGACGTCTTCAGGAGCACCCCCAATGAACTTCTCAATGACTTGATTGATCTCGAACATCAAGTCGCCAACGAAGACGGGTTCGCCTCCAACCAGTGCTAATACTTTTCCGGGCTCGAAAGTTTTGAACTCTTCTTGGCTGATGATTCTGGAGGTTGAATGGGGCGCAATATCGGGAGTGCGGTTGTAGGAAACTGTATTAATTTGATTTGCTTGAGGCGTCGAATCGACCGCGAGCTTTTCGCCAAATGCATTTGAATCATTGAAAATGCTTCCACCCGTTGATGGCGTTGAAAGTTGCGTCGGTTTGGTTTTTGCTTCGGACTGAGCAATTTTGGGAGTTACGACTTTGAAATTGCGGCCAGATTTCGCAACGTCAGTCGCTGTGTTGGATATTCCAGACTGGTTTGTAGTTCCGAAATCAAAAGAATTGTTGTTCGGTTTTACACCATTGGGTGTAACGCTTCTTTCGCGAATGATCGAACCTTGGGAACCTGCTCCTGCAACCGAAGGCACTTTATTCAGAGGCGCTGCAACGGCAGTTGAAGGAGCTTCCCAATTAGGAGCCTTCCAATTAGGAGCCTTCCAATTAGGAGCCTTCCAATTAACGCTCTTATTGGATTTCGAATTGCTTGAAATGTGAGGGTTAGTGATTGTCTTTGGAGCGGACCACAAAGAGTCAGTTGGTGATGAAGCAGGTTGCTTTGTTGGAACACGGATTGGCTTGATCGCTGGGTTCGTTGGCGATGATGCCCTCGGAACCGGATTGCTTTGAAAATATGGGTCCGGCGTTTCGGTGTATCGTGTTTGGTTTGATTGACCGACGACGGCGTCGATTTCGATTCCATGCGTTGAAATCAACACTCCCATTCCAATGATAGAGTTGACTGCAAATGCTCTAAGTCGGCGGTTGGTCATCATGATCAAACCATCTAAGTGTTGAAACTTCAATTAATGTTCTCACAAATCATACCGGTGCGCTCTGTTCGTCCACGACAGAAACAGCACGACGGTCTGAGCCATACGCAATTCCGAAAAAACGGTTCGCGAGTCGGCGAGAAATTTGGGCGGGGAAGAATAGAGAATTCAGGAAGGCGACTGCAAGAGCGATTTTGTCGGGTGAATTTTGTTGTCTTTCAAAGTCACCATAGCTGTCTCATCGTCGATGATTCGAATCATCTTTCTAAGGTTCGATAGCTGAGAAAACCGATTTCGATCCGCGAATTTAAACGTCAGATACTTGTCCTGCATCGATATCGAAGTGATTTGCCAGACGGCAGCTTCTAGTTTCAATTCAGAAAGCGTCATCAAACGCTGAACGGGTGGAGGTAGTTTGCCAAAACGGTCTCGTAGTTCGCTTCGCAATTCCTGAACTTGATCGAATCGTTCAAGTCGTGTCAAACGACGGTACAGATCAATTTTTTGGCGACGGTCAACAACATAAGCGTCAGGCAAAAACGCCGCGACTGGCAAATCGACTTCAACGTGAATCGAAAGCTTGGCTGGTAGATGTTTCAGATGCCGAACCGCAGTTTCGAGCAACTGGCAATACAGTTCATAGCCGATCGTTGCGATATGACCACTTTGTTGCGTGCCAAGAAGATTGCCAGCGCCGCGGATTTCCAAGTCGCGCATTGAGATCGCAAATCCAGCGCCCATGTCACTGAAAGTTTCAATCGCCTGCAGCCGGCGCGCTGCCGTTGGATTGAGATGTTTGTGCGGCTCGAGCAAAAGGTAGCAATAGGCTTTGTGTTTGTAACGCCCTACCCTGCCTCGCAATTGGTGAAGATCAGAAAGTCCATAACGATCAGCGTGATTGATAAAAATCGTGTTGGCATTCGGGATGTCGAGTCCACTTTCGATAATTGTCGTGGCAATCAAGACGTCGTACTCCCCCGCAATGAAGTCCGTCATGACACCTTCGAGTTCGCGTTCAGCCATTTGTCCATGGCCAAACCGAAACGTCGCTTCGGGCACGAGCGATTGAAGTTTTTGTTGAACTAAGTGAATATCATTGACGCGATTGTGAACAAAGAAGGCTTGTCCACCACGATTAAGTTCACGTAAAAGTGCCGTTCGAATGACTTCGTTGTTGTAGCGAAGAACTTTGGTTTCAACCGCCGAGCGATCGTCGGGGGGCGTTTCCAAATTTGAAATGTCACGAACACCAACCAGTGACATATGAAG
>CAYMFZ010000012.1:22377-23725 GCA_964389585.1 uncultured Pirellulaceae bacterium
CATATGAAGCGTTCGAGGAATTGGCGTCGCTGACAAAGTCAAAACGTCGACGCTTGATCGAATGGATTTCAATCGCTCTTTATGTTGGACGCCAAAGCGTTGCTCTTCGTCGATAATCACCAAGCCAAGGTTGTTAAACTTGACGTCTTTTGAAACGAGACGATGGGTTCCGATGACGATGTCGACTTGTCCGTTGGCAAGGCGCTCTAGGTTGTCTTTGGTTTCTTGCGTTGTACAGAATCGGCTGAGCTTGGCGATGTCCAATGGAAACTCTTGTAGTGTTGTTCCGCCAAAACGGTAGTTGGAACGAGGACTCCAACTTGATATCCGTTTTCGACGGCCTTGAATGCCGCGCGCATTGCGACTTCGGTTTTGCCAAATCCAACATCACCACAAAGCAGTCGGTCCATCGGTTGGGCGCGATGCATGTCCTCTTTGATCGCTTGGATCGCTGTTACTTGATCTGCCGTTTCGCGATAGGGAAACGACTGTTCGAATTCATTTTGCCATTCTGTATCCCTGCCAAAAGCAATTCCAGGTCGCCCATCGCGCTTGGCTTGAAGTTCGATCATCTCTGAAGCGAGGTCTTCGATGGCCGATTCAACGGAGGCTTTTTGTTTGGCCCAAGATTTTCCGCCAATTTTCGCCAGCGTTGGACGTGTTTTAGATCCGCCAATGTATTTTTGGACCAAGTCAATCTTGGTTGCCGGCACGTAAATTTTCGTGCCGCCGTAAAACTCAAGCACTAAATGCTCGGTGAGCTGGCCATCTTTGTCGAGCATCTCGAGGCCGCGGAAACGACCAATTCCATGTGACAAATGCACAATCAAGTCGCCTTCACGCAGGTCGAGAAAGCTGTCGATCGCTTTACTCAATCGCCTACGACCTTTGCGCCTCAGTTCCGTGCGATGGAACATTTGGTCGCAACCAATCACGATTTGATTGGCGTGACGATCACGAAATCCGTTGTGAACACAGCCCAACCCGATGTGCAAACGACCGCTCGCCGCTGCAGCGGTGGTTGAGAGAATTTCGCTGACTCGCGGAATTTCGCCTTCCACACGCGCCATGACGAAGACTTCGAATTCAGTTCCTGCTGGATCGCGCGCCAAACGATCGACTTGGAGTTTCAAGTCCCCAATGTCGCCGCTGAATTGATCAACGGAATCAATTGGCAATTGCCATCGGGCGCCCAAGTGACCAGTCGTGACCTTGCTGGCGGTTGCGGCTGGAAAGTGAGCCCATTGTTTGTTGACCTCGGACCAACTGAAAATGGCGTCGGGATTTGAGGACAGTTCGATAAAGCGTTTGGCGTGTTCGTTTAGTTCATCGGGTTCAACCAACAACA
>CAYMFZ010000012.1:23735-26652 GCA_964389585.1 uncultured Pirellulaceae bacterium
CGCGCAGGTGACTCATCGATGCAATCAGTTCAGAGAATTCGCAGAATCCGCTCGTGTCATCGTTACGTTTGAGCAAATTCTCCGCTGACTGTTGGCAGTCAAGTGGATCCACCAAAATGACGATGGTGTCGTCGGGCAGGTAGTCAATTAGCGAACCTTGCTGGTCGTGATTCTCTTCGACGACGGTGATTTCGATCTGCTGCAACTCGGCATTGCTACGCTGCGTCGCGCATTCGAATTGTCGAAGCGACTCGACTTCGTCATCGAACAACTCAATTCGAACTGGCCCTTCCCAGTCGGGTGCGTAAATGTCGATGATGCCACCTCGACTGGAGTACTCGCCCGGTAGCTCGACGGCGGATGTCTGGTGGAACCCTTGCTCCAACAGCCATTCCGAAAATGATTCGATATCAATCTGGTCGCCAACAGAAATTCGTTTTGAATGGCCAACGATCGACTGCTTTGATGGAGTCGGTTGCAACAGGGCGGGCACAGTGGCGACCACGATTGGACAGGCGTCGCCACCGATCAGCGATTTAATCAATCGCAAGCGGTCGCCGTACTCCAAATCAATGTGCATCCCATCGCCTGATGTTGGGAGGCAGGAAGGAAAACGCTCGACTGGGCCAGCAAAAAACGTGGGAAGGTCATCGAGAAAATTGTCGAGAGCTTTGCCATCAGTGACGACAACCAAGATGCTGGAAAAGTGATTAGCCAGCGAAGACGTAAGAAGCGCGCAGGCTGATCCCCAGACGGAGTCGAATGTAGCCGATTCACCTCGATTGAGTGAGGCAACGCATTCGGCAAAGTCAGTGTTGTCGGCGAAGTTTTCCGGCAACGCAAGCAAACGCTCGGCCGCCAGAACGTGCGGCGCTATCTCTACCATTGAGAGAATATTGTAAGTGGCAAGTCGTTTGTGGCAAAGTCTAAACGGAGGAACGGTTGACTATTGGTAGACTCTTTGGCGAGGCAAAGCGTTGACTTTGGGCTCGTTTAGATTTCGGAGAAATCAACGACTATCGATAGTCGCTGAACGCTCCGCGGTCATAGCGTGGAATATCACAGGTCGTGATCAAAAGACTTTGGGTGCTAGACGTGAGTGTACTCCCACAGACCTGGCTTTGAGGTTCAAAATGGAGCGAGACAGATTCTGGGTTGTTTTAGCTCCGCGGTCATGGCGTGAACGTTCTTTCGAGCGTCAACTTGAAACTACAATTCTTCTTGCGGCTTCATTTGGTCCATTCGAAGCTTACCAAGATTGTTGGCTTGCCAGATCGTTCCTTCGTTGACATCGAGAGCCGTCAGCCATTGATCACCGTAACAATAGGTGTCGATAAGCTTGATATGCCCAAGGTCGAGCATTTCTCCCGATGCCTGCGGGGTATGGCCGACGACGGCAATTTTTCCACTTTGGTGAATGCTCGGAGGAGACTCACGAATGTGGGTCCAAAAAGCGACTTGATCCGGTTGTTCTGCCAACGAAACTTCCGGGACGTAATTGGCATGGATGAAAAAGTGCGTGTCCGTTTCGTGGAAGCGTAAACAATGACTCAGGAAAGTCAGATGATGCTGCGGAATATTCTCGACGCGACCTCCGTAACTCGCGATCGTCGCATTGCCACCATGTTGAAACCAGAATTCAAAATCACGCTTATTCTGACTGTGAATTCCCTTGTACATCATCAGTTCGTGATTGCCGATCAGCGGAATCAATCGGCACTTTGAAACCAAGTCCGTAAGAATTTCCAGCACACCGGCTGAATCCATTCCTCGATCCACGTAGTCACCGATACCGATGATCGTATCTTGAGAAGTTGGCTTAATTTCATCCAAAATCGTCTGAAACGCAATCGCGCAACCGTGGATGTCACCAAAAGCAATCGTTCGAGGCATATCGCGAAAAGTCAGACTTGTAATAGGGGAGACATTAGATGAACAATGTTACGCAACAGTAGCACTTGTTCAAGGCAAATTAACTTTGGTCGCTTCAATCGACAATTCTGCATCGATCGCGGCTTGGGCATCTTTATCAGGATTCGTCTGTTTGCCCAACATGACTCTTTCGGATCTTACCAAAATCGGAGCTACGTTGGATTGAAAAATCATCGACTTGCCCGTTGCCTTTAGAGAATATCGAACGGCACCGATCTGATTCTTGAAATTGTTATCTGCAATCGTCAGCTCGCTTTTTTGTGACTGGGGAAGCTTAAACTTGAACTTGATTGTCATCGTGAAAGGGTGTCTGGGGGGCGGTCCATCAACCGCTGCCTCTAGTTCGATCGGGTTTCCGTCATAAGAAATGGCCAAATTCTTTGGGATCTTTTTAACTGCCAGCATACGGAATTTTGCAAGTAATTCAGCATCGATGGCGTGAATATCTTTGACGGATTCGGTTGGACTGGACTGGTCCGTGGGCTGATTGTTTGAATCACCAGGATTTGGTTGCTTGGCGATTGGTGTGCTTAGTTCCGCGATTAATGGCGGTTGATTGGAGTTCGCCGTCTCTGCTTTCTCTATGTTATTCGTTGCTGGAGATGAACTTTTTTCCAGTTGATCCTTGGACGATTTTGGCGAGTCAATCGTTCCATTTGGTGCGGGTTTGGTTAAACCAGCATCTGAAGAATTTTCATCCGCGGATCCTTCCCGCGATTCCCATTCTTCAACGATTTGAGTCAGCGTTGTTTCATTGAGACCAACGGAATACTCAACGTAGGCAGTGTCATCTCGAATGATGACCGCCATCGTCCGCTCGACAAATCCATCTTCAAACTTGTGCGGGGCAAGCGCCGTGGACCCGGGAAGAATCAGCAGCAAAACAATGAAGGCAATTGGTTTCATGACTCAATATTGAAGCAAAGAACGTCAATTTTTCTGATTCTGTGTTTCGAAAAACAAAAAGGTAGGCGGCGTCTTAGCA
>CAYMFZ010000013.1:0-25990 GCA_964389585.1 uncultured Pirellulaceae bacterium
GTTTTACGAATCAAAGCGACAGATAAACAAACGTTCTCCATGTCTTCAACTTCCTTTTGCTCCTACTAGGTATTCCTAACCAGCATGAAATTTAATCCGCATTTATCATTTGTGTAAATACTGGGTTGCTGATCTTGAAACGCTAGTTTCGCGATTTAAAGTGTCGGTCGCCGCAAACGGTTAACCGCAAGTTGACTTCGCAGTTTACACCTAGGCGTTTGGCCAAAGCGGTTGAGATTTGCTTAAGGGGAACATCTTGGTTTTGAACGAATTACCGTGGTCGAACCAGAACGAAAAGATACGGTGACCATGAAGCTAAACATTGGAAATCGAGTCACAGAAAAAGACGTTAGGGACGCACTTTTCGATTTCGGATACGATGGTCGAACTGCAACCGTCTCAACGTTGGAGCTGTTCGCTATCCAGCGACCCGGTTGGGTCCAAGTCTTCTCATTTCGTTTAAGGGCAAAATTTTTACCAAGCGAAAATGCCGAGGAATTTGAGCGCGAAGCCGCAGACAACAACGAGACCGAATTATGGGGCGTTGTCTTGGACGACGAACGCATAAAAAAACATTCCAAAAAAACTCAGGTTTGGGTCTTCGAAGATGAATCAAAGCAGCGATCAAAACTTGAAGAAACTTCAGAGGGCATGTTGACTTGTAAAACGGGGCAGGGTGGCAACCTGGCTTGGGGCATCATTATCTTGATTGGCGTGTTAGCAATTGCGATTGTCGCCTCGGCGATTTTCCAATAAGCCTACGCCAACTCCTTCACCGTTCATCCGTTTCACTTCAACCGATTCGTCTCGAAGCACAAAATGAGTCAAACTAAAAGTAGGCAAAATTTTTCGCGCCGCTGGCTGAGTTGGCGTTTAGCGTTTATTCCATTGATCACCATCGCAGGACTTGCCTTGCTAAGTTTCACAGCCGCCCAACCAGACAACCTCGGTGTTTCGAACGACAAACTAGCCAACTGTCCCGACAGCCCCAATTGTGTCTGCTCTCAAGCGACATCTGAATCGCATAAAATTCCAAGTGTCAAATTCACGGGCTTGGCGGGTGATCAAGTTGAGAAAATCAAGAGAATCGTTGATGACGAATTCTCAAGGGTAAAATTGGTTAGTGAATCGGAGTACTATTTGCGATACGAATTCAAGAGTCTGATCTTTCGGTTCGTTGACGACGTAGAATTCTTTGTAGATGATGCAAACTCGGAGATACACTTTCGATCTGCCTCTCGAGTTGGGCACTCGGATATGGGAACGAATCGAAAGCGGATGACCAAAATCATTGAGCGATTGCTCAAGTAGAATCGCCCTGCCAATTCAATTAGTCATTAACCAGATAAGAGTTGCGAAATGAGCCGACTGATATTCTTGATCGCCTGCGTCGTTGCGATATGTGCGGTAGGTTATTTATCTTTGAAACCAAAGGTTTTGGAAGAGACTGGCGCCGCGCAAGCGGAGACTCAAACCCAATTCGACCAAGCCGTTGCGAAAGTGGTTGGGGACTCAACCGAAGAAAAATCAACATCAGATCAACCGCAAACTCAGGAGGATACAGAAATGGCTTTCAAAGAAACAAATGTTCCCGTCGAGTACAACAAACTCACCGCAGATGAAGAATGGGTGATTCTCAAAAAAGGAACTGAAAGGCCCAACACAGGCGAATACAACTCAACTACCGAGGAAGGGGTTTACTGTTGCCGTCAATGCAACGCGCGACTTTACAGTTCCAAGGACAAGTTTGAAGCCCATTGTGGTTGGCCAAGTTTTGATGATGAGATTCCGGGTGCAGTAAAACGACATCTCGATGCCGATGGATTCCGAATTGAGATTCTTTGCAAGAACTGCGACGGACACCTTGGACATGTTTTCGAAGGCGAAGGCAAGACTGACAAAGATGTGCGCCATTGCGTCAATTCGATTTCAATGAAGTTCTATCCTAAAGGCGAAGAGCCACCGAAAGCGATTATCAAAAAGTAGATGGGCGATCGCCAGTGCATGGGCGACCACCACGAACGCGACGATCGACCGCCCCGATTTGCCATGTTGTGTCCGCGACGAGTGATTGGCTCGCTTGTTAATTGATGGACGTTGCGGTGATTGCGATCTGAAATTTCAGATTACAAATTTGAGTGTCAATTCTCGAACTCTAGTTTCAGATTGCAGCTGAGTTCGAAAACTCGAATTCAAGTTTCAACTCGCCAGTTGAATTTCAAACCTGAACATTCAATTCCAAATCTGAAATCTGAAATCTGAAATCTGAAATCTGAACTTTCACACAACGAGCTACACAAGCTCAACTTGATCACCCAATCGGATCTTCCCACCCGACACAACTCTGGCTGTTATGCCGCCATGTCCGCGCATCGCGTTGTACCCACCCGGACCTAGATTCTCTTCCATTCGACTGCACGGAGGGCAATTGCCTGTCCCGAACAGAAAAACCTCTCCGATTCGAATCTCGTTCTTCTTCAGCGCAGCCAGATTAATTCCAGACACAACGATATTGCGTCGCAACAAGCCAGGATCAATTGTTTCTTGCCTCAAGATCGACGCCACGACATCAATATGCTCTTTCTGAATCAAGGTCACCATCCGGATCCCGTCAGACTTTCCCGCGAAACGATCTCCCACAAGTCCCTGGTCGCCGACTTCAACTTCTTCGACAACGACCAATGGCTCTTGCCTCGCGGGGCGCACTCCAATCCATTCGACCACGCCAGTTTGCGGCATGGTCTTCAACAGCTCTTTCAATTCCAAACCCATGCTGGGAAACCTTTTCTTTATTCACAGTCGCCGCGACGAAGACACTTGAACTACGGAAGTATCCATTTTCGCAAAATATACAACAGATCGAATCGACTCAATAAGTCTAGAGGACATTTCAAAACCTAAAATCGTACGATCATCGTAGTGGGATTCGCCAGAATTCCCTTTGTTTTGAAAGCGAGTTGAGACTTCTGGCGAAGTCCACTACAGGTTTTGAAATACCCTCTAGTTGTTCGATAAACTTAACTTGATTAGTAGCTGTAGTCGCAGCACTGAACACTGAGACTTTCGCAGATCCCAAGTGCTTCCTCTGAATTAGCGTTTGATTAGCGAAAATTAGTGTTCCGTAACATCGAACTAGGAACACTAATCTTCACTGATCTAGCACTAATCCTGGTAACATCAGTCAGCTCCGCGCATAAGAAAACGCGCCCTCAATTGAGAACGCGCTTTAATTCTGATCGTTTATCCGCTGACCAACTTTCATCTCTCGCTTGCAGAACGAGTGGGCGTCGAATCCGTCACGCAGTTTGGCGTTTCAGATGAAACCGCGTTTGATAAGTTTGATTTGATTGGCTGAAGTCGAAGCACTGAACACTGAGGTTGTTGCAACTCCCAAATGCTCAATCGAATTAGTGTTGATTAGCGAAAATTAGTGTTCCGTACCATCGAACTAGGAACACTAATCTTCACTGATCTAGCACTAATACTGGCAAAATTGATCAAAGCTGTGAAACCAGAAAGTCTGTCTAACAACTCCGCGCATAAGAAAACGCGTCCTCTCCTGAGAACGCGCTTTAATTCTGATCGTTGATGCTATCCAAACGATGGATCAGTTTTCGTTTCGGCGAACTCGCTTGCGACGTGGTCGCATTCGATCAATTGACTCTTGCCAATCTTTGTTCTGCGGTTCGTACTTGTCACCCGTCATCTCTTTAAGTTTCTTGCGTTGATCGGCAGTCAATTCGCCCAACAATTCTTCTTTGGCTTTTTCCTTAAGCTCTTCCATATCCTTGGCCAGCTTGGCGTTGATTTCCTTGGACCGAGTTTTCATCTTCTCAATTTGCTCCTCGGAAATCCCGAGTGCCTCAGCGACTTGCTCACTGGCAAGTGCTCCCGCCGTACCCGCTTGCTTCATGTGCGTCTGCAAAGCAACCTGACGAAGTCGGTCAATCTGGTGCGGCAGCAACATGCTTTCCATTTTTTCGCGTTGTTGAGCTTTCAGCTTTGCCATCAACGCAGGAAGGTCTTTGAATCGGTCTTTCGAAATGCCGCCTTTGGAGAGATCACCGATTTGATCCTTCATTTCTTGAGCAAAAGCCGCCTGCATGTCTTGGACTTCTTTCAGTTGATCGCCGACAAGCTCAAGGTCTTTTTGAACGCTGGGATTGCCAAGCATGCTAAACGGATCAGGGGCAGGCATTACCATGTCGCCCATGCCCGTCATCATTGAAAACCCACCGGGGCCACCCGACATAATTCGCATACCGGTCGTCGACTCACCACCTTCGAATGTTTCACTGGTCGTAAAGATCATCGGAGCACCACCCAGTCCGTCACCGCCGATGACGGTCATTTCAACCGACTCGCTGGTTTCCTGAACGTCTTCGTCTTGGCCCATTGTGAGGCCAGCCATACAACAGATGGCAAGCGTAGAAGCAAGGAATTGAAATGTGTTTTTCCGAATCATGTTTTCTCCAAGTTGATTGTTTTGTGTGGTTGTGATCAGGCGTCAAAGCCGGTTGACCGACGCCAGCCGGCCTGAACTTCTCTGTTACCAGTTAGTGCTTTGTTAGTCCTAAAGTTTAGGGTGTGTTGAAAACCAGCCGCCACACGTTAGCGTTCAGTTTTACGCGAATGAACCGGGTGCTAAAGCACTGCGGCTGGCCCTAAATATTAGCTGTAACAAAGTACTAGTCGCTGTCCTACTTGTCGTTTTCCAAGTTTCCTTCAAGACGCAAACGCATTTGTTCTTGCATTTCATCCATTCGCTTGCGAACGTCTTCCATTTGCTTCTCGAAGTCTTTTTCAAATTCTTGATTGAATTTTCCGTCGACAATCATCCCTGGCCCAAGCTGACGGAATTGCATATTGAATCGCCCTGGTCCGCCAGCCCGATCGAACATAAAAATTTCAGGCATCGCCATTCCAGTTAAGTCAGATTCTGGTCGCTCGACTGGCGACACGTCGACCCCAATTTCTTTGCCGGCTCGAATGACCGTTAAAGAAAGTTTCGCCTTCTCTTTGCCAGCCGTTTGAACTGATTCTGAAAGGTCGGATTGTGAACCAAGTTCACGGTCGTCTGCGAACATCAAGATGTCATGCTTCTCGACGCCGGCAGCTTCCGCCGGTGAGTCCTTTGAAACTTTGACCACGACCAATCCTGATTCAGAATCGAGTTGGAGTTGCGAACGAAGTGCATCGCCAACCGGTTCGCAGTGAACCCCGATCATGAAACCTTTGCTCGACTGGTCCGACTTTGCCAATCCGGCAAAACCTGGAAAGTTCAGCCCAGCGCCGTCACCACCCAAATCAATCTCATGACGCTCGCCATCTGGACCGATGATGATTGCCTTGCCGACACGTTTGGTTTGCCGTTCACCATTGTTGTCGACAACCTGCTCTGATTGATTGACCACGATGCTGCGGGCACCCTGAAGATCCAGCTCACGCTTTTTTCCATCAGAGTCCGTGATGATGATCTTGCCATCTTTATTTTGAATTCCGATCGCACCCGATCCACCGCCCCGGATGATGCCGCCGCCCTGCCCTTTTGCTTGGGCATTTCCTTTGGCCGCGCCTTGAATTCGAAGCTTGGTTGGCTTCACTTTTTCGCCGTCTTGATTGACGATAATGATCTCGTCTTCTTGGGCTTGAGTCGACAACGACGTGCCAACGCAAATCACAACACCAAGGGCAAACACCCCAAATAGTCTTAGTTTGTTTCTCACCTTATTCTCCTGAATTGTTCTGTAAAAAGGAACAAATTTAGTTATCAAAATTTGAGTAAGACAAACCAAGAAAAAATTGGCTTCTTACTCTTACTCTTACTCTTACTCTTACTCTTACTCTTACTCTTAAACCAAGAAGTTTTAACAGTGAGCCGAAGGCGCTAGCCTCGGGCCAGAATAGCCATCAAAATAAACCACCCGTTGGACCGGCCCGAGTCTAGTGCCAACGGCTAACAAGTTTTGAGATAAGCTCTTACTCATTGGCTGAACCGTTGAGGACAACTGTTCTACATTAATTCACTGTCCCGAAACGAAACGGATCGTTCGTAAAGGAACAAAGAACGCTCGGCCATCTTCAAGCCGACCAGAAATCAGATCCACATCTTGTTTCAATTGGTATCCCGATCCCGTCAGCCGTTTCAGCATTTCTGGCGTAACAACTTGTGCCTGTTGTTGACTGAACAAGTTCAAATTCTTCAAGTCTTTCTCGTTACTCACAGAAATTAATGGCACAGGTGGTACAGGCCCCGCTGACCCAAGCTCTCCAAGCTTCTCCGGCGGAACCTCCAAGTGATAATCGGCTTGCGTTATCTGCGGCGTGTCCTCGATCAGATCATTGCCTCGCGAATTGTCGGCGATCAAACCACGCGTATCTGGAATCAAATTTGAAGCGGGCGTCTCCACTTCAGCAAGCGAATCCTGCGGAAGGCTCCGCTGTTGAATCTGACTGAGCATGAATCCAATAGCCGCCGCCGCGACAAGGCTTGCCGCCATCACCAACCACGATTTTGAGCCGCTTACTTTTTCGTTAATCCCATGGTTTAACTTTTGGTTCGTAGTTTTTTCCGCAACCTGAACAGCCAGACTCTTTAGCTCATTTGATTGACTTCCATTCGCCGACGCATCAGTCGATTGAGTCAAAAAAGCCTGATTCCAAAGCTGGTTCTCGACAAACCCAACCGCAATCTCCTCCCATTGCTCAGGTGATAATTGGGCTTCAGTCAAAACGGTTTGTACTTGCTGAGCACTAAGCTCACCATCGACTAGTCGTTGAAGTTGTAAAGGGTCGATCGGATTCATTTGGCTATCGATTCAGTTGGTTTTGAAACTAGCTCACGTTCGTTTTCGAATTCGTTGCTTCGGCCAATTTTTTCCGAAGCATCTTTCGTGCGTTCAATAATCGGTATTCAATCGTTCGAATTGGCACACCCAAATGTTCAGCCATTTGTGCGTAAGTCCAATTCTCCGTGTATTTCAAAGTCAGGACTTCTCGTTCTTGCGGTCGCAACGACTTCATGGCTCGTTGCAAGTTTTCTTGTTGCTCTTGGGCCAACATCCAATCCAAAGGCTGTGGGTCGGGCGAAAACGGATCAAGTTCCGCAGTCGGCTTCGCTTGTGATTTTCGATTGGTACGTCGGTGAAAATTGACGGCTTGCCGAACGGCCAACCGATACAACCACGGCGCGACTTTCTCTGGATCACTCGGAACCGTATTCGGTTTCGCCGTTCCGTTTTTGAAAGTTGGTTTGGACTGACGAAAAACCGCCAGCGCAATTTCTTGGAACAAGTCATCGACTTCATGACGATCGCCGACTCGGCAACGCAACACTTTTTGCAACCATGGTCGGTGCTGCTCAAGTGCAGCCGTCCAATCAATGGCGTGAGCGTTGGAATCGGTCATTGAAATCAAAACTCGTCGTTCAGTTCGTCGGGCTGTTGCTCGTTTTCATTCATGGCTTACCACAGACCAAAATCCGCAGCTTGGCCGCCACCAACATAGTCGTCGCCGACTCAATTTTCCCAAGTCAGATTTCCAAAAAAGTTCTTCAGCGGCAGAAAACCCAGCTTTTTACTGCCTATTTTTGCTCAAGATGGTAGGCCAAGTCTCCCAAGAATTGCCGCAACTCATCTGCGATTTGCTCGCTACAGGAAACGACCGCGCAACCGCCAATGATCTGGATGGTTGCCATGCCTTGCCCGGTATCTATCCATTCATCTTGGCGAATCGTTGTTTGAATGAGGTCAACAAGTTGTGTTTCCGGATTTTCCATTCGGTTTGCTTCCGCGATTGGTTTTGGTAGACCAATTGCCTGATTCCGAGCGATGATCGAACGAAGAATAGGCCGAACATCAAAGAAATAGTTACTGAAAAAGCCAATATCATCCTCATCATCAAGTGAAATAATTTTGATGACGCCATCTTTAATAACCAGCGTTGAATTCATGGGTGCCAACATATTTCGGATCGCCGTTTTTCCGGAGACATTCCGAAAGTCGCAAGAGATTGGCTCATTTGGACCAAGCGAATCATCAGTTGCCGAACGCGTCAAGACAATGCTGCAGCCAAGCTTTGTTTCCAACTCGGCTTCAATTTCCGACCAAGGCTTCTCTTTGAAAATTAGCTCAAGTGGCTCTTCAAGTAGTTTGCGAATCCGCTGATCTCATTGACTCATCTTCGACAGTTTCGGAACAGGCGTGTCGGTTGGCAATTGAGTTTTTTCGATTCCTGAACCTGGATCGGAATCAGCCGTCCCGGTCTGTCCATCAGCAATACCACAAACGAAAAATGTCAAAAATACAAACGAAGTGAAACGCTTCATCATCAACCCCTCAATTAGTTCAAGGACTGTTTCGGGCATGCAATAAGAACAAATTATACCATCGTGAATTGGCTACTTTTACTCGTTGTCAATTATTTGGGCCTTGCAAAAGACGGTTTAATCAACAACTCGTCAATGCTTTCGAAAAGATTATTCGAGTGAGCGTGACAAGAAAATCGCTCGCCAATCTATCAACTTGTAATTCACTCATATTCGATGTTGCCATTCAAAAAAAAGGCCCGGAATAAACTCCGGGCCTTTTACTTTTGGTGATAAGCCTTAACTCTTAGCAACCACCGATTCGCGAGTCGACATTAATAAACCAGTACAGCCAGTTTCCAAGGAATCGCAATCGCCATTCATCGCAATCGATATTCCCACTTCCATCTGCATCGAACAGCAAACCAAGCGTCGACATGTCGTCAGCCGAAGTCAAAATCTCCATGATCGAAGCTTTACCTTCACTGTTCACCTGAATGTCAAGATCTTCAATTTGGTTGTCGTACAGCACTCGCGAGACATCAACCATCGAAGCACCGATTCCATCCTCCGTCACGTTGAATCCGTACCACGCCGCGTAGTTGCCACCCGCCAAATTCGAACTTGTCACGTACGTCGCGAACACAACCGCCATGAACTGAGCATCAATTTTTGCCGGACCACCACCAGCACTCGTGCGATGATTGCGTCTGTACAAATACTTAAACACGTTGAAGATCTGCTTATTCGTTCGCCCCGTCATATCCATACTGATATCCCGACCGCGTCGAGCATCGTAAACCGCACCCTCTCCGTAAAGATTTGGAAAGTTCGTTGCCATCCAGTTTCCAAGATCCGTCGAGTTCTGACCGCCGTTCAACGACTTGATCAAGTTTCGGCCCCAACGGCTTCGCCAGAAACCGATTGTCGCCGTTACATTGTCGCCAATATCAGTTCCCTGCTCCGCAACATCTGCGAAGTTATAAAGATCTCCTTCAGCCCCTGGCGTCAACACGATGCCAGAGAACCGATCATTGCCATCAACAAAGCCCGCCACGCCGACATTACCGAACCGATCCTGAACTTCACCCAACAGGTCGGCTCCATCTGCGAAGCCATTTGGCTGAGTCTCGGCAATCGAATAGGTTCCCGGTCGCAATCCAACAAGGGCATAACTTCCATCGGATTCTGTCAACACAATTTCGGTGACTGAGTTGCCACGATCATCCAATCCGCTCAACGTTATTTCAACGTCGCCAATTCCGAGCTCACCCATATCAATCAGACCGTCATCGTTTGTGTCGTCCCAAACGACGCCAAACAAATCAGCCGGTTCAATCTCTGCAAATTGATAATCCGAACCGTCATTCGTTGTATCTGAAATGGAAACGCTGATGACGTTGGAATCAGCCGAGTTGTCCACGGTTCCGCCAAGCGATCCAGCCGTTTCAATTCCATCCAATAACCCAAGATCAGCAAACTCGTTGACTTTCTCGATGATCTTGTAGTCACCAAGATCCGCGTTCGCATTGATCAAATAAGTTCCATCAGCAGACGTTGTCGTGGTCGCAATGAAAGTGCTTAAGTCTTCCGTCCAGACCTCTATCGTGACTCCTTCAAGCCCAAACTCGCCGTCGACCGGTTCGTAAATTCCATCGTTGTCAAAGTCATTGAAGACGCGACCAGCGAAATCAACGAGGTTGGTTACGGCCACTTCAACATCTGCTTCAACGACCGTTCCGTTTCCATCGTCAAGTTGATAAGTAAACGAATCCGTTCCGACGAAATCGAGTGATGGCGTGTAACCGATCGTTCCATCGGCATTCACGATCACATCGCCGTTAGTCGGATCAGAGCTAATCGAAATTGTGATTGAGTTCAACGAAGCAAAGTTATCATTGTTCAAGACGTCAATGTTCGTCGCCGTTTCTTCTTTCACCGTCGCCAGATCATCGGCAGCTGCCAAAGAGTTAATCACGTCGAAAGTGACACTGGTCGAGTCATCGCCCACACCGTCGTTGACCGTCAACACGACTTCAAAGCTTCCCGTCGAGGTAGGTGTGAAACTGAAAGTCGTCAGGTCAACGCCTGTTCCAGTAAACGCTGGCGTCGTATCACCGTCAACGAAGACTTCGTAAGTAAATGTCAGAACATCATTCGCACCCGCGTCAGTTGCCGATCCAACAACATCAATGGCCGTTCCAGATTCACGAATCGGGCTGACCGATTCTATTACCGGTGTCGGCAACAAGTTGTCAACCACGACGTCGAACGTCTGAACGATCGTTGTCCCAATGTCATTGGTCACTGTCGCAGTCACGGTGTAAGTTCCGTTGTCAGCATAAACGTGACTCAAGTCGAAACTTGGACTTCCGGTTGAATCATCAAACACCAATGCGACGGTCGCCGTCGAATCGCCAAAGTCAACGGTTCCGCTCCATGACGAGGCCGCTCGATCGACGAACGAAATGGTTCGAGTAAAGGCCGTGCCTTCCACCGCCGTGCCATCGACACCTTCAGCTTCAAGCGTCGAGTCGAAACTGTCGCCCGGTCCACCGATGATAATATCGATGCCGCCGTTTCCTTTGAGATCGTCGATGTCATCATTCGGATTGGCTTGACCGAACTTGTAGATAAACATCTGGTAGTTTCCGACATCCGTGTCATCCAAAGAATCAACCAATCGGTCAAGGAAGTCGGCTTCGACCGGCGTGATCGTGCCGTCCGCCACTTTCGCCTCAAGATCAGCACGCAATTGAGTCGCTTCGTCAAACCCAACATCGCCCGGCAAACGTCGGAACGTGTCGACTTCGACAAAGTACGTTCCATTGGCTGGAATTAACAAGTCGATGATTATTGAATCGGAGCTCTCGAACTCGTCATCATTCACCGCGTCGGTTCCGTAGTAAGCTACTAGGCTTCCCGTCGAATCGAAAACGCGAATGACCGAATCAACGTAACCATCATTCGTTTCGCCACTATCGCGAAGTGCTCGCGAAGAAATATTGAAGTTGACTAGCTCGCCAGCGGTCGCCGAGAATGAATAGAAATCGCTTTCGCTCGTTGCTCCATCGAGACCGATCGCACCGATCACGGAAACGGCTTCGACAAAGAACTCTTTCTCTGCGTTTAGTCCATCTTGAAGCGTATTGGGTACCGCCAACGTGGCAAACGAAATTGGCTGAGCCGTTGAAATATCGCCATGAGCCGTGCCTGACTCCGCAACGTTGACATCTGCCAGATCGCTCATCGCGTAAGCCAGTTTGACGGCTTCGCGTTCGCCGAAATACAAACCTCGCAGATCATTGAAGCGATCGGATCCAACCGAAGCACCCGTCGTCAACAAGTGATCGAACGTCTCGAAAGCTCCCGAAGGCCCGACAAACGCCGGCTTGAATGCGTCGCTACCCGGAGGCGAATGAACACCCGTTCCAATCGGACCGAACGAGTCTTGATGTCTCAAGCCCAGCAAGTGAGCCAACTCGTGAACAGCGATCTTGACCGAAAGGTAAACAAAGTTCTGGCTCGTCGCAGCCGGCTTTAGCTGGCCAACGTCAACGAGACCTTCTTCATACTCACCATCCTCAACCGTCTGTTCACCTCCAAGCAAACCATTGACTTGAACAGTGCCCGTTCCTCCAAAGTTAAGGTTGCCCAGATCAATTTCACTTGAATCGCCACCAGGTCGTCCCGAGTCAGGCGTCTTATTGAATAAGATCGTCGCAAACTCAGAAACCGGAATGTCGTCTGCGAATCGAGTAAACATCACGTTGAACCAAGGCGACACAGAATTCGGTTCTGGATTCTCTGCGTCTGGCGAGCTTGGGTCAGCGCCCCAAAACGCCAACTCCATCAATCGCTGAATCTCATCTCGCTCTTCCGTCGAATACTCATGCTCGCCGACCTCACCCGTGTTGTTAGTGTACGAATCAAAGTCCAGCAACACCCATTGAGTCTCGCTTCGCTGACCAGCCAGTGGGCTTGTCGCTACTTCGGCAAATTCAGCTCCCGAAATTATGTTGTTGCGAGCATTACCAAGTATTATGTCCGCCCCCGCCGTTCCCAACACATTCTCAATTCCTAATCCATCGGTGAACCTGATTGAAAACTCAGGCGTTTGCTGCTGCAGTGTTGTCGACCGAAGATCCAAATTCAAAGCCGCGCCATTGAACGCTGAGAAATTCAAGGTGTCCTGGCTTTCGTCTGCCACACCGCCGAAGGCTTCGACCACCGTCACGTCGGCGTTTGGATTTTCTTGGAAGACGTAATAGTCATCTCCCAACCCGCCATCGAGAGAGATCTGACCCGAGCCATCAATCAATGCGTAGTCGTCACCGTCGCCCAACTCAACCGTCACCACTCCGGCTGAACCCTGCCAAGCGACTAAGTCAGCACCTGCCCCGCCGATAAACGTGACCGTCGAACCAGCGATCCCAATCGCGTCTTGGATAAACGAGTCGGCACCACCCACTCCGGTCGACCCATCACCAGTAAAGTTGATACTGCCAAAATCATCACCAAGAGAACGAAGCGAATCACCATCCGCTCCACCACTGAAGATGATCTGATCAACACCAATACCCTTGTTGATCAGGACATCTGAACCGTCGTCGCCGGTGAAGCTAATCGAGCCAATCGAGGCACCGCTATTAACAAAAACATCCGCTCCGTCGTCACCACCAAAATTGATCGCGTTGACACCTGAGCCAGAATTCTGCAACAAATCGTCGTCGGCACCACCTGTGAAAGTAATATCCGTCGCACCGCTACCCGTATTGAGCAGCGTATCAGCTCCATCGTCACCGCTGAAGTTGATATTCGAGACGCCCTCACCGTTGTTCACGAGCGTATCGCCATCCGCACCGCCGGTAAACGTAATTCCATTGACGCCATCGCCTTCGTTGACAAACGTGTCAGCTCCATCGTCGCCCGTTGGCGTGTAAGTCGGAACTCCGTCGACAAGACTGTAGGAACTATCGCCACCAAAGTTAATATTGGTCGCACCGTCCGCCCGGTTCACAAATGTATCGTCGTCCGCGCCACCACCAAAGTTAATATCGCTCACGCCAATCGCGGTATTCACTAATGCATCCGCTCCATCATCGCCGTTGAAGTTGATGCTCGTCACGCCAATGCCATTGTTCTGAAGCCCGTCATCATCTGCACCGCCGTTGAACTGGATGCCGTTCACACCCTCAGCGTCATTGATAAAGACATCTGCGCCATCGTCGCCGGTAAAGTTAAGGCCAGACGACCCGACACCCGACTCTCGGTTATGGAACAAATCGTTATCGGCACCACCCGTGAAGGTAATATCCGAAGCGTTCGATCCAATGTTGATAAACGTATCGGCACCATCATCGCCTGTGAAATCAATGTTCGTCGCACCAGCACCAAGATTCGAAAATGTATCCGCGCCATCGTCGCCAGTGAACGAAAGATTAGACGCGTCCGCACCTGTATTCACAAACAAGTCACTGTCCGCACCACCAGTGAACGTAATGTCATTGACGCCGGTGCCATCGTTGATGAACACATCGGCACCGTCATCACCACCGAAGTTAATCGCTTGAACATTGTCGCCGTTGTTCTCGAAAACATCAGCGCCATCGTCACCCGTGAAGTTAATCGCGGTCGCTCCATCAGCGTTGTTCTGGAACACATCGTTGTCAGCACCACCCAGGAATTCGTACATCACGAATCCAGAGGCGTTGTTTTGGAAACTATCAACACCAATTCCACCGGTGAACAGAATGCTGCCGGTACCGTCTCCAGTACCTCGAACAATCAGCGTGTCATTGCTGGTCGCACCAGCGTTTGCAGCGTCACCATCGTCACCCGTAAAGTTGATTGAGCCAATGTCGCTGCCGTAGTTCACCAACACATCGTCATCCGCTCCACCACTGAATATCAATCCATCAACGTTCGTTCCATTGTTGACAAACAGATCAGCACCGTCGTCGCCACTGAAGTTGATGACTCCAACACCTGTTCCATCGTTTTGCAAAATGTCTTCGCCGTCATCACCCGTGAAATCAATTTGCGTCGTGACTGATCCAGCGTTTACAAACAGATCGTTATCAGCTCCACCGCCGAATGTAATACTGTCCGCGTTTCCAAGATTGTTAAACGCATCCGCTCCGTCATCACCCGAGAAGTTAATCTGTCCCGAAGCGTCGCCTTCGTTGACGAAGACATCATTGTCTGCACCACCATTGAAAGTAATGTTCTCAGCGTTGCCGAGGTTGACGAATGTGTCCGCTCCGTCGTCTCCGACAAAGTCACCATCCGCATTGACGTTGAACTTGATATCGCCATTCACATCGCCCGAGTTCTCGAAACGATCTTGATCAGCTCCACCGACAAAGATCAAACCATCGCTCGATCCAGTGTTGACAAACAAGTCCGCTCCATCGTCGCCCGTGAAATCAATCGACGTACCTGAGCCGTTGTTAACAAACACGTCATTGTCTGCTCCACCTGTGAAAACAATTTGGTCAGCAGTGCCCTCGTTAAACAAAGCATCAGCGCCATCATCGCCACCAAAATTGATTGAGCCACCGACCGTACCCGTGTTCACCAACACATCGTTATCAGCACCACCCGTGAATATCAACTCACCTGCCACGCCACGATTCTCAAGTCGATCTGCACCGATCAAGTCGGCAGCTTCAGCACCACCGAAATTAATCGTGCCCGCATTGCCAGAGTTGACGAACAAGTCATTGTCAGCGCCACCCGTAAACGTAATATCCGTCGCCGTTCCAACGTTGTTGAACGCATCGCCGCCGTCATCTCCACCGAAGTTAATGTTATTCGCTTCACCCGTGTTCACAAACAAATCGTTGTCAGCACCACCTGTAAACACGATTCCATCTGCCGTTCCCGTGTTGGTAAAGACATCAGCGCCATCGTCACCTTGGAAGTTCAAAGTATTGCTCGCGTCACCAATATTGTTAAACGCGTCGCTGTCGGCACCCCCTTCAAACGTCAGGCTCGTCGCATCACCGTAGTTATTGAACACGTCAGCGCCGTCGTCGCCGCTGAAGTTAATCGTTTGAGATCCATCGCTTTGGTTGTTGAACACATCATTGTCTGCACCGCCCGCAAACGTGATGCTGTCTGCATTCCCAATGTTGTTGAACGTGTCCGCACCGTCATCACCGCCGAAATTGATCGTAGTCGATCCGACGCTGTTGTTGTTGAAGACATCGTTGTCCGCTCCGCCTGCAAAATCAATCTGCGTCGCGTCGCCATAGTTCTCAAATACATCAGCGCCATCGTCACCACCGAAGTTAATCGTTCCCGCGCCACCTGTTCCGGTGTTCATGAACACATCGTTGTCCGCTCCACCACTAAACGTGATGTCACCCGCGGTTCCAATGTTCTCAAAAACATCGGCTCCATCGTCGCCGCCAAAATTGATCATCCCAGTGGCAGTGCCGATGTTCATGAACACGTCATTGTCAGCGCCGCCACTAAACGTAATGTCCGCCGCAGTTCCATAGTTCGCGAATGCATCAGCGCCATCGTCGCCACCAAAATTAATGACACTGACACTAGCCCCTGATGCATTCATGAAGACATCATTGTCGGCGCCACCACTGAATGTGATATTGGTCGCATCACCAAAGTTCTCGAAGACGTCCGCACCATCGTCACCCGTGAAATTAATCCCCGCGATCGACCCGACAGCTTGGAAAGTATCCGCTCCGTCGTCACCTCGGAGCGTCGCGTTGGTGATCCCATCCGCTTTCAACACATCATCGCCACCGCCAGAATTCACGGTCGATCCCGAGGCCGCTGTTAACTCATCCCCGTAAGAGCTTCCCGCTAGTTCTACGAAATTTCCTAACGCACTGACGAAGTGCTCACCCGATGTGATTCCTGATCCGGCGATCGCGACGTCCTGCATCGTGCCGTCGGTTTCGGTCAAATCAAATGAAACGCCAAAATTTGATCGGCCAAAATCAAGAGCATTGTCACCCGAGTCATCTGCCACGGACAAAATACTATTCGGCGTTAAAACGTACCGGTCATCGCCCAGCATCGCATTGGCAAAACTTGTTGGCGTCGGCACGAGCGGGCCAATGATGTTGGCCGAATCGTTTCCGTTGTGCAGATAGAAAACGTCGTTGCCCGCTCCACCAAACAAGTGATCGGTGTCCGCACCGCCGTCAATGATCAATGAGTTTCCAGCAGAAACGCTCGAACCATCGATAACATCTTGATCACCAAGTGCCAACACGATGAGATTCGTCTGGCCAACGTCTATGAAGTCTTGATCCGTAATCACGATGTTATCGACAGCGTTGGATCCAACCAACAACGCCGATTCGAACACGCCAGAAAGTCCTTCATCGTCAGTCGCAGTCAAGCGAATCGTGTAGACACCCGAAACATCCGACGAACGATCAAGTACAAAATCAGCATTGCTACCCGTTTGCAACGGAACACCTGTCGCAGCATCAAGCCACGCTTCCCAAGTGTAAGTCAACGTCGAAGCATCCTGTTCACTTGGGTCAAAAACGACTCCATGGAATGCCACCAAGTTTGGATCCGCGTTGGAAGCAGCCGGTGTAATTTCAACCGTCGGCGCGACATTGTTAACCGTCAACTGAGCGGTCTCTACATCCATACCGCCATCATCGTCCGTCAACGTAAACGTAACATTCGCCACGTCGATCAGGCCACGTCCATCATCAATAAACCGATGCGTCGCCGCGAAGCTTCCCGAAGAAACCAAAACGCCGTTCGTGTCATAAACGTTCGTATTGTTCATGCTGGCCAACGTTGGCGCTGATCCATCGTTCCAGTCAATCAAGACCGTATGCGTATCGCGGGAACCAACATCGTTGAAAGTTCCGCTTACCGTAACTCGATCACCTTCGTTCAGCGGCCCAGTGATCAAGTTCCCAAGTTCATCTCTAAACTCGATCAACTCGATCGTCGGATCAAGATTCAAAACCGTGACATCAATCGTATCCGTACCAAACACATTTTCCGTCGAATCATTGTCTCGAATCTTTACGGTGATCTCGTAAGTCGACCCGGATTGCGAATCGTCAAGGTACTTGTGAGATTGGGCAAACGAAAGCGTTCCTGCGGCAAGCGAGAAAGTCGTCGGCTCCGACCCATCGCCCCAGTTGATTTCAACTTGGAAGTCATCATTAACTCCGGCATCAGTAAACGCGCCCGTCAACGTCACTTCACCGTCTTCATTGATCGCTGCGACAGGATTAAGCGTCAAAGCGTTAACTGTTGGAGCAGCGTTGGCAACGTTGATCGAGCGAGTAAGCACCGCAGGCGAGAGCGGTTGGTCATCGTCAACGACTTCGACGCGTATTTCATACTGATCCATTCCAAACGCCGGGTCATCAACATACGTGTGGCTGGTTGAGAATGTCCTGGTTGGATCTGTATTAGGATCGGAAATTGGATCCGTCGGTTCAAACAGCGCTGCGATAGGAATGATCTTTTGCGGACTTCCATCACCCCAATCAACGATAACACTGTGCGAGTCTTTCAAACCCGGATCAACGAAGCTTCCATCAAGCGTTACTGTATCGCCTTCGATAATCGATGTTGCCGAGAGATCGACAGCCAAATCTCGCGGCAAAGCGTTTTGAACTTCCGCCAATAACAGACCGACAGGCGTCGCATCACCCAATCCACCTTGGTCGACCACACTGACTTCAACTCGATAAACATCTACTGGTGTAACCGCGCTGTTGTCGTTGCTGTCATCCGCATAGATGTGCGTCGCCGTAAAATCGCGATCACCAATGGCGACGGTGATAGAAGAAGTCGTATTGTCGCCCCAACTAATTTCAATCGTGTGGTTGTCTGTCGCACCCGTATCATTAAACCGTCCAGTCAGCGTAACTGGAGATCCTTCACTGACTGGCGAAGTGATTGAGAACAGATTGAACTCGACATCGGGTGCAGCATTAACAACGGTGGTTGCAAACGTCGCGGTCGCGAACTGATTTGAATTGTCAGTCACAACAATATTTACATTGAAAGATCCAGACGCCGCATAGATATGATCAAGTTCGATGGATCGACCAACCACCGGAATGGCTTGGGTTGTTCCATCTCCGTAATCAACCGATGCCGTCCATTCGGTTGAGTCAAAATCTTCAAAGACAACGGTTTGCTCAAGCCGCTCGCCAGCAACCAAAGTGACATTGGAGACGGGCAAGATCACTGGCGGAAGCGAGCTACCTGGACCATCATCGGTTGGAGTCGAAACGACTTTCGCATTACTGAATTCCGAAATTCGCATTCCAGATTCGATCGCGAACGAAGTTACAAGATCTCCAAACTCAACACCGCTGACATCGACATCTTTCGTCGTAAATTGAAATCTAAATCGGCTTGTTGTGTCGGCGCCAACATTCAAGCCATCAACATCAGCCGATGTGTAAGAACCCGTTGTCGAATCCAGATCAGAACCAGACCCCTCGACTTTCCGTCCAATACTTATTTGGCTTTGACCAAAACCATCGAGTTGAGGATCCGAAACATAGAAATTAATGGTCGATCCAGGACGAGCGAATCCTTCAACCGTCAGCATTCCAGATTCAAGCTCAGCCAACGTGATCACTGGAAAATTCAAAAATCCATCGACGTCACCTGCATCATTCGGGGTTGGCATAAAATCATTGGCGAGGTCGATTGCTCCACCAACGTTTCCAAAAATCTGATTGAATTGATAGTCAATTGAATTCGCGTTCGCAGTTTCAATTCCAATTCCAAACTGACCATTGAATGCAATTTTGTTCGCATATTCTGTAGATCCGCTGCCACCAATGACCACACTCGAATCTTCCGTAATGAAGATTCCGTTGAGTTCGTTCCCAAGTGGCGTGAGACCATCGGAGCCGACGCCAACAAAGTTGCCACGAATCAAAGTTGCCGATGCTGTGTCAATTCGGATGCCATGACGGAAACCGCCAATCACGTTGATCTCATCAAAGTCATCAAACTGAGAGCCGATTCGCGTATTATCGGATCCGCCAGCGACTTGGATGCCAAACCCGCGAAGCCCCGAAATAACACCTGTTTGCGTTGCGTTCACTCCCAACAAGTTTCCAGCAATGATCGTGTCATCTGACGCGTTAACCAAAACGCCATTGCCGAACAACGTTGCGATCAGGTTGCCTTCGAGGTCATCGGATACGCCATCACCATCGGTACCGATCAGCGTTCCAATTGCGCTCGATAGATTGATACCATTTGAGTAACCGAGTGCTGTGGTTCCCGTCGCGTTCGTTTGAATCTTGTTTCCACTGATTCGCGTATTGGTGGAACCACTTCCAACAGAAACCGCAAAATCAAATGAATCGGTCGCGCTGGCGACAATGATGTTGCCTTCGTTGGCGTCATTAATTCCGTCACCATCGGTTCCGATAACCACATCGGTCGAATTCGTGCGAACAGTGATCCCAACATCGGCAACTCCCGCAACTGCCGAATTTCCGGCCAACGAGTTTTGGCCAGATGCATCAACGCCAATCAAGTTACCTTGCACCTTGGTCGCGTTGGTCGTAAAGAGAACGATCTCACCCAGCAGGTTACTTGCGATCAAGTTGTCGGCGACCAACGTACCCGTCGTGTCTTGCAACGCAACGCCATTGGACTCGTTGGAAATCGAACTTGTTCCCGATGAATCGGTACCGACGTAGTTGCCTTTGATGATCACGTCCGCAGTCGTTGAACCAACAACGCGAATACCTGAAAGCTCATTTCCACCGATAATGTTTCGCTGGACCAAATCATCGCCGCCGATCTGGACATTTCGAGTATCCGTCAGCGTGAGGCCGTCACCTTCATTGGCAATCGCAAACAAGCCATCGATATCAGTCCCGATTTTGTTGCCCGCGATTGTGATGTTTTCAACGAAATCCCCATCTGCGTTGTTGGTATCCTGAATTGAAACTCCAGAAGATTGGAGTGTCGCACCCGCCGGGCCAGTTCCTAAATTTCGATTGCCCGAAATGACGTTGGCTTCAACCGCATCCGAAGTGCCGTCGTTGTTCGTTCCAATCGTGATATTGGAACTTCCCAGAGTCACCTGAACACCATAGACCTGGTTAGGAATTGCAATCTTTCCGGTCCAGTCGGTCCCAACTAAGTTACCCGCGATCACATGGTCGCTACTGTTTTGAATTCGAATGCCGTGACGGAAATTTCCGGAAATCACGTTTCCTTCGCTTGCGTCATTGACTCCGTCACCATCGGTTCCGATGTAAACTGTATTTGCCGCGCCATTCATCGAAGCAATTCCAACGCCAGCCGCACTGGACGCACTTGTACTCGCATTGCCAACTTCGATGCTTCCCGTAGCATCCGTTCCGATATAGTTACCTTGAACTTTGTTTCCGGCTCCTGCACCTGAGAAACGAACTCCATAACCAATGTTTCCACTGATAACATTGCGTACGCCAGACGTCCCTCCGCCGATCTGGGTATCGGATGCTCCCGCCGTCACAATGATGCCTTCGCCATTGCCCAACGATGCTCTTCCATCGACACCGATGCCAATAAAGTTTCCAGAGATCGTTGTGCTATCAGATTCAACTCGAATTCCATTTCCAGCGTTGCCGGAAATGACATTACGATGCGCGAAAGTCGATCCACCGATGACGTTTCCGTCGCTGCCGGCGACTAACTCAATTCCATGACCACCATTTCCAACAGCACTGTTTCCAGTCGAATCGGTTCCAATCAAGTTTCCAACGACCAAGCTGTTGTCCGCGTTGGAAAAGTAAATTCCGCCTGCATCGTTGCCCGAAATTAAGTTGCCTTCGCCCTGCCCTGTTCCACCAATCGTGATGTTGGCAGAATTCTGCTTAACGATTCCATAACCGGTATTGGAAACCGCAAACGCACCAGTGATATCCGTTCCGATGTAGTTGCCCATGATCGTTGGGCTTTGCACCGTCACGATTCCCGAACCAAGGTTTCCAGAAATCACATTGCGAGCACCCGGCGTGTTACCACCAATGGTGCCAGTGTTGATCGACATTCCACCAAGTCCATTGCCAACCGCCGTATCACCGTCACGGTTCAGACCAACAATATTGCCCAAAATGGTTGCGTTTCCGCCGATCGAACCGGCACCAGCTACGACCTCCGCGGCAGTCACGATTCCGAAACCACCGTTTCCGGAAATCACATTTCCTTGTCCAACGATCGTTCCGCCAATTACGTTTCCTCCAGACCCACTTGCCCGGATTCCATCGATATTGTTCCCGACGTCTGTTTGGCCATCCGCTCCCAAGCCAATTAGATTGCCTTGAATAATATTGTTGTCAGCCGCGACGGTTGGAAAGGCAGCATCTCGCGACATCCGGATGCCGTGTTCGCGATTTCCAGAAATCACATTTCCTGCATTGATAGAACCAATAGTTGTTCCAGACGCACTCAGAAGCTGAATTCCGTTTCCGTTGGAGAGTTCAGCATTTCCTGTCGAATCGGTGCCGATGTAGTTCCCAAGTATTTGAGTGTTATCAGTGTTTTGAATCAGTAATCCATTTCCACCATTTCCACTGATAATGTTTCTCGCTGATGGTGAAATTCCACCGATAATATTGCCATCGGCTTCGTCTCGAATGTCGATTCCATGAGAAGAGTTTCCAAAATCAACCAGCCCCGTCGCGTCAGTTCCAATCAAGTTACCCGCAATCGTGTTGCCAGTCACACCCGCGCCACTTAATGCCACACCAACCAACATGCCTGACAAGACATTGCCTTCATTGGCATCATTCAATCCGTCTGAGTCTGTACCCACAAAGTTGTTGCTCGCGCCTGAACCAAGCGATACGGCGATTCCGACTGACCCAAGCAATGCCCCAGATGCACCGACTCCAACCAAGTTTCCTTGGAATTTGTTTTCCGTAGAAGTCGCGCCCGTGATCGAAACAGCCTGACCAATGACATTTCCTTCGCTGGGCAATCCTCCACCAATCTGATTACCAGACGAATTGGTGATCGCAATACTGATGTTGTTCGCTAAAAGCGTATCGCCAGTCGCATCGACGCTGATGTAGTTGCCAACGACGATATTGTCAGAACCCAAATTGATTCGTAAGCCGCGTGATCCGTTGCCTGCAATCACATTTCGTTCATTGGCCGTCGCACCACCAATCAAAGTATTAGTGCCCTCGGTGAGAAAAATTCCTCGCGTCGTGTTGCCCAAATCAGCCGTACCAGCAGCATCAGTGCCGATCAGATTGCCAGAGATCGTGACCGCGTCAGTGCCTGACAAAAAGATTCCAGACCCAACGTTTGCAGAAATTACATTTCCATCCGTCGACTGGTCGCCACCAATGACCGTTCCCGAAGCGCCATCAAAAATCCGTATTCCATTTTGGCCGTTAGGTAATCCAGTCGTACCAGTGACATCCGTTCCAATAAAGTTACCAGCGACCACGTTGTCGTTGGTATCAACACCTTGAATATCAATACCTCTCAAAGTGTTGCCTGAGATAACGTTTCGTTCTGAAACGTCGTTCGTCCCATCAGAGTTGGTGCCAACAAGATTGCCAGAAGCTCCGTTGTTAATCAGAATTCCTGCGGCGTTGGCAGTTTCTGTTCCGATCAAGTTTCCAGCAATTCGATTTTCTGAAGTCCCTACTCCATCGACATTGACCGCATAGCCTCCGTTGCCTTGAAAGGAGTTTCCGTCAAATCCTGCATCCGTAACTCCGACCCAGTTCCCGTTGGCTCCTGCAAAAATCAAAATACCATGAGCAGGTCCGGCTCCATCAAGAATCTGGTTACCCGACACAAAGTTTCCAACGGATGTCGCACCTTGAATTGCCACACCCCAATTTGTGCTGTTGGCAATCAAGTTGCCTTGTGCTGTGGTACCGCCAATCTGATTGTTGGCCGAATCGATGATCGCAATACCAGCGCTTTGCCCCGCAATGTAATTTGCTCCGGTGCTATCCGTACCGACCCGATTATTGAGAACTTGGTTGCCCTGAGAACTGTTTCTAATCGTTAACGATGGGCCATCGTTGCCCGTCAGGACATTTGACTCACCGACGCCTGTTCCTCCAATCCGATTGTCGTCACCCGCCTCAATCCGAATACCATCACCACCGTTTGGCAGCGCGGCCGACTCATCCGCATTGACACCAATCAAGTTCGCAACTGCAACATTGCGATCGCTTCCCTGGATAAAGATTCCATGGCTCGTGTTCCCAGAAATTAGATTGCCGTTACCAGGCGATCCAATGGTTACATCATTTACAAAATCCAGTCCCACAACCCCATCGTAGTCACTTACCCAAATTCCAGACTTTTCATTTCCAATTGCAGAAGCACCCGTAATATCCGTGCCGATGTAGTTGTTGTCGATAACTGTTCCAACCGCGGTTGAACCAGACACAGAAACTCCATCGCCCGTGTTGCCAGAAATGACATTCCGAAAGTTTACACCGACCAAGGTATTAGGCGACAACGCGATAAGAACGCCATCAAGAGCATTTGGAATCGCAGCGTCTCCCGCTGCATTAAGACCAATTACATTTCCATCAATCGTCGTATTGTCGGAATCGCTTTTCCAAACCAAGACCCCTGATCTTCCATTGCCAGAAATCAAATTGCCAACTCCAGTCAGTCGATCTCCAATTTGAGAATTGGTCGACGATTCAACAATAACTCCTTGCCTCGTGTTTCCAATCGCTTGATCGCCAGCGAGATTCGTACCAATCTTGTTGTCGACGATCTTTGTATCATCAGTTGACGAAAGCCAGATTCCATATTCCTGATTGCCCGATGACAAGTTGCCTTCAATCAAGGTGTTAGATGGACGTCCGAAAGAAGGGACTAACCAGTTGCCGACATAGATACCTGAAAAAGTGTTACCCAAATCGACAGTTCCAGTAACGTCAGTTCCAGCTTTGTTGTTTCGAATGATATTGCCAGTCGCAAAACTCGTTCGAATCGCAATGCCGCCTTGGTTGTTTCCCGAGACAACATTACCCATGACGTCGCCAATTGTGTTGTCCCGTCCATCAACAATGATTCCCCAAAATGTGTTGCCAAGGGTAGCATCACCATCCGAATTGAGGCCAACAATATTCCCGTCAATGAGTTGAGAGTGAGATGTTTGGTCTACAAAAATTCCCATTACACCGTTGTCTGATATGACATTTCGATCGGTAATCGCAGCACCACCGATCGTGTTATTCGAAGCCTGACTGATCACCTGAATTCCGTTGCCCAGATTACCCAACGGTAGATCTCCGGATACATCCACACCGATAAAGTTACCGGCAATTGTGTTATTAATTGCGAGCAATCCCTCAACGAGGATTCCCGCCTGTACATTGCCTGAGATTAAATTGCGCTCAAGCTCATCCGAAATTGAGTTCGAATCGGTTCCGATGCGATTCGCTGCTCCACCTTGAATCGCGATTCCAGACTCGCCATTGCCAATCGCGATGGTTCCAGTGATGTCGGTACCAATCTTGTTTCCCGCAACGATATTTGAGTCCGATCCAGCATCTACTATTCGAATGCCGAGCGTATTGTTGCCCGCAACAATATTCCCTTCTCCTACGTCATTGACCCCATCTCCATCGACACCAATCGTGTTGTTGTTTGCCCCCAACTGCATTGCAATTCCAACCAATGAATTGCCTAGATCGGTATCACCACTAGCGTTGAGCCCAACAATATTTCCCTGAATCAAGTTGTTGTTGGCATTCGCACCTAAAATCTTTACTCCATCACCACTATTGCCAGAAATCAAGTTTCCTGCACCCGCGACACCGCTTCCAATCCGATTGTTCGGTGCGGTGAGCGTCAAACCGGCACCATTTGGAACAGCACTTTGCCCACTAACATCAGTACCGATGTAGTTACCAAACACTTGATTCAGACTCGAACCGATATCTGCAATCAATATTCCATCGTTGGCATTGCCAGAGATGATATTTCTTTCAGAAGAAGTTATTCCGCCGATCGTATTGCTGTTGGCACCTAGTTCGATTCGGACGCCAGCCCCATCGTTGACAATCGCAGTCGTACCATTGGCGTCCGTACCAATGAAGTTGCCAATCACGGAAACATTGTCGACATCAACACCTCGTAGCCTGATACCGTCACCGTTATTCCCTGCGATCACATTTCTTGATGCAACTGTTGCTCCACCAATGGTGATGTTGTTTGAAACATCTTGAATCCAGATTCCAGGACTACCGTTACCCAAGTCGACGGTACCTGAGGAATCAACACCGATATAGTTGTTGGCGATTGACGAGTTGGTGGCGTTGCTGACGAACAAGCCATTATCGTTTCCAGAAATCACATTTCGATCAGCCAGCGTGCTTCCACCGATCGTATGCCCCGAACCTCGAAGAATCACGCCCCACCGCGATCCGTCAGCTGTCGTGCCCGCTGCATCAACTCCGATGTGACTTCCAGCAAGCGTAAAATTCTCTACGGCTGACCCAACGGTAATCATGGTGCCTTCAAGAATTCCACCGTTGCCAAACCCAACCATCGAAATGCCGCGAATCTCTACATCGTCGCCAGCAACATCAAAACCGAATGCGTTCGCACCGAGCGATGAACCATCTATCGTGATCGCAATCACAGCATTGCTTCCGACTTGTTGACTATTGGGCGTCGCTCCCGGCGCTGAGAAACCATTAATCACAACAC
>CAYMFZ010000014.1:0-25958 GCA_964389585.1 uncultured Pirellulaceae bacterium
ATCCTGCAACAGCTCAGGCGTATCACGATGAGACTTTGCCTCAGGACACCTTCAAAAGCGCGCACTTCTGCAGCATGTGTGGCCCCAAGTATTGCAGCATGAAGATCACCGAAGACATTCGAAAGATCGCCGCCGAAGAAGGCCCTTTGGTTCCGCTTGAATCTGCCAAAACGGAAGGTTAAGCATGAAAGGCCCAACGGACAAATCGGCTGGCAAACTGATCTATAAAATCGTTACTGCTGCTCAGTGGGCAGAGGCGGAGGAGTTGGGTGAGTTCCTCGGTGCGCCGATTGATCTCGAGGATGGCTACATGCATTTCTCGACTTCGGCACAAGTCGTCGAGACCGTCGAAAAGCACTTTCACGGTCAGCTTGATTTGCTGATCGTGTCGGTCGATGCCGATGGGTTGGGCGAAGCATTGAAGTGGGAGCCATCACGCGGTGGCGATCTGTTTCCGCACCTCTACGCGAATCTTGCAATGACCAGCGTCATCTCCGTTGACGATTTGCCAATGGGAAAAGGTGGCAAGCACATGTTCCCTGAAGCGTTCGCCAATTAAAGCCTTGGTAGCCAAAATCTTTCGTAGTTGCGTTGCGGCTGATTCAAAGTCGCCGCCTCGAATTGCCTGCAAAATTCCGTGGGGTTTTTCGAGCCGCTGGTCGAAATTCAACGGCTCTCAGTCTTTGGTTACTTTGTCGTGGGTTACTTTTAATTCATAGAAAGTCGCTGTGGCACGTTCGTCAGCTTTGCCCGTTTTGTTTTGGTTGTAGACACCCGCTTTGAAAAACATGTACTGGCCGCCAGCGTCGTATTTGCTCTCAGTCATATCAACGACTTGAACGACATCTTTCTTGCCCTTGCGGCGAATCGTGACGGTTAACTCATTGCCAACGACCTTGATTTGGTATCCCCATTTTTCACCCAGCCTGATTCCGTCTTTGGGCTCGATGACTTCTCCGTCTTGGGTGTAGTAGTCAGGAATGTGAGTGCCAATGAGAGGGTAAAGCTTGTCGTCTTCCCCGACGGGTTCATGGGCAAGGAATACTGATCCGAGTTCGTGATCCGGGAATTTGCGATAGTAAAGTTTCGCGGGCTCATCGTCATTGGCATGGATCTGGCCAACGATTACTCGCCCTTGTTGCCAAATTGCACCAGTCGTCGTTACCTCATCAACAGTTAAGACGGCATCCATTGTTCCATCGACACCCGAAGCTTTTTCTTGGTCGGCTTTGGGGGCCGTGCTAAACACCCAATTGTTTTTGTTGATCGTTTTGCCTGGGCCGTATGGGGAAATGCTAGTGTCGCCGCGCCGCCCCATTTCATGAAGTTCACTTCGCGTGTAGGTCGTGTTCTTCGAAGTCAAAACGCCTTTGATGGGCGAGCTAAAAACGACTCCGTCACCCGCTTCGTTGACATAGAAATGTTTAGCGTCAACGAAGCCATCGGCGATCGCTTTTTCTTCGATCGTCGTGGCTTTTCCGTTTCCCGTTGCATCGATGGGTAAAGAAATTTTCCAACCGGACAAATCAAGTACTTCGTTAGGAGTTGGTTGCTGAGCAAACGCAGGAGTGCTGATGAGGCCCACGATGGCGATCGCAAGGAAGGTGTTTTTCATAGGGTTTCTTTTGCAGTTCGTTTTCATGACAGGCATTGTGTTGTTTCTATCGTTAATTCTGTGCTGTGCTGAGTCAAGGGATCCGCTCGATTGTCATAGATAATGAACAGTCAATTGATCTCTGCGACGATTCTTCAACCCGAAATATCTGGGTTTAACAATTATGTGCATCATGTTGTTAATAGCGGATTCAGATGCTGTAGCCCCAGATGAAGTCAGAATAAACAGCTTCGTACCAGTGAATCAGGTTTCCACTACGGACCTCATCATTTTGACAGTCATACTCGTTGTGATAGATGTCAGATAGTTCCGAATTTGGATCGAATATCAAGTTCAACATGTTTTTTATTTCTTCGTCACCACTGGCGAGGAAGAAGACAGGAAATTTCGAGCATGTTTTTAGATATGACTTTGCTGCCGCAATACTAACGTCGAGTTGTTCCTTAAGGGCGTTGCGGATCTTCCGGACTTCTGTGTTGCGTCGGTAAATCTTTGATTTGCATGCATCGTAGCCGCGTTTCTCCCAATCATCGCCTAGGTAGCCAGCACCAAATCGAGGGTGAACACCGTTGCTTGCAGCAAACACGTGGACGGATGTAAAGTTTGAAATTTCGCCTCCATTGGCGATAAACCAATCGGGCTCGGCAAGCACGATTCGGTCTTCCTCGTGGCATAGTTTGAAATAGTAATCGTTTGTGTTCATGCAATCTGGATAACGCCTAGGGTCACTGGGTCGCTGGAGAATACTGTCTTGCGGAAAACTGCGTTGTAAGTGACTTTGTGAGCATCGTTTTGTTCCTTGGTTATCACTTAAGTTCGCGAAATTCAACTGAACTTTTGGGGGGTAATTTTGTCGCTGTAGGCATTCAGCTTTCTTACTGCCTGGTGCAAACCAGGACGCTCGCTAAGGCCGTCGCTAAAGAACCCTTGCTTGACTCCGGTTTTGCCAAAACCTTTTGAAGTATCAATTGGGTTGCACCAAAAAACGCCAAGGATGTACTCAGTCTCGATCGCCGCTTTCACATATTCGGTGTGGGCTTTGCCGGCGGCGATGGAATCATCTGACAGCTTGCTATCAATCATAGGGTAAGTCCCACAAGTTCTTTTCGGCATTCGTCCGATTCACGTGTTCGTGAGAAAAACTCGATCCATTCTTCTCAATCTAGAGGGGCTTCGGCAGCGAATAATTCTTCTGGTTGTCGTGTCAAAAGTATGTCTTCCAATTCTAACGCATTTGGTTCTCATTCAAAATCTGATTTCGAAAATCACTGGCAAGCATAACGACTGCGTCGAAATCGTTGGGATTCTGTTTAGGCGTTACGAAACTGCCGTCAACAAAAATTCGAGAGACACGTGTGGCACGGGCTGGTTCTACCCAGCGGCACAACCTGATTATGAGAAAGCGTCGTCGCCGGCTCGAAGTTCCGAATCGGGCTGTAATCTCGGAAAGAGTTGCCTGGAAAATTCCTTCAGGAAGGTATCCGTCTGGGCGAAAGGCGGGATCAAGTTGTTGTCAGAATTAGAAGATATTCAATAATTTTAAGTGCGATAGTAGGACGAATAACGGCAATGATCATCGAGCCGGAATCAGTGATCGAATCAATAGTTGGCACACCCAATCCGGCTTCGTGTGCATCATATTGTTATCTGGCGTTTGATGTTTGGGTTTGGAGGCACTGATGATAGCATGCTGGTTGGTCATTCCCTATTTCAATTAGCAATCATGGCTACCAGAAAACGTCGAACTCGCGAGCATATCATCGAAGATTTGAGTGAAAATCATTTGGAACGTTTTGTTTTGAATGCCGGTCATCTGCTGCGCCGTCCGAGAAGAGATTATGGAGTGGACGTGACTATGTTCCATTTCTCAGATTTCGGTGAATTGGAAAATGGGGAAGTTCGAATCCGGTTGAAGGCGACCGATAATTTAGTGGTGGTTTCGGGCGGAAAATATGCGACAGTCAGAGTCAAAACGGGTGATATTCAGTATTGGTCGATGGAGTTCTATCCATTTATACTCGTGCTGTACGATGCCAAGGAAGAAAAAGCGTATTGGATCGGAATTAACGACATTTTGAATCAATCATTGGATCTGGATCAACAAACTGAGACAATTCGAATTCCAGTAGCCAACGTACTAACTGGCAAGGCGATCGAACGGTTTAGACAAAGGTCGTTGACAGTAATAGAGAAACTCGGATCAGACCAAAATGACGAACAATCAAAACCTCGCTAAGATCAAAGCAGATGCAATGCAGACCTACCTGGTATCAATTGGATTCCAAGCAATTGCAGGGAGCGGTCATTCTCTGGCGTTTCTTCACCGTGAATCAGGATCGGTTGTCACGCTAACCAAGCGAGAAGATTCTGAATTCGTCTCTCCGGCCGATTTCTTGTCAATTAGAGTGCGGCTGGAATCAGAGAAGCTGATAACCGAAGATGCAGCTTCAGAATTTCGGGATGGGCGTTTGCCGGTCGCATCCTGAGCCAGATAACGTCAGCGATCACCGAGCCGGAACGGAAATCTTGCAAGCAAAAAAAGCACGCGCAAGTCCGGATTCGCGTGCATCGTATTGTTATTTTTCGTCGCACATCTTGGACGTGGCAGTTTGCCTAGCGTGCAAGTACTCCTCAATTTCTCGATTAACCAAATTGCCGAAGTATGTTCTGTAGTGCTTTGCAAGGCGTTTCCACTCTGGTCGTTTCACAAATTTCTTCAGTTGGAATGTTTCGTCCACAATTTCAATTGTTTGCACGTGCTGCTTTGATCCTGAAGCAAAATCCACATTGACTTTGAATATTCCAGATTTTGCAAGAAATGGAACTAGAGCGTTGCCGAGAGAATTTGTTGGTCTGTATAGCGTGGTGTCTCCAATAATATCGGAACCAAAGGTTTCAGTGAGCCTGTCAAAAAAGGGCGCAATTTTATCTGAATGATCAATTAGAGAGTTTCGTAGCTCAGCTACCAACTCTTCCTCCGAGGATTGGTGCGCCTCGTGAACGATCGAAACAACCAGCGACCGAAGCTTGGTGCCAGCGTCCTGCATCTTTTTCGGCTTCCAGCGGACGGACATTCGTTCGTTGCTAAAAAGTTCGTAAAGGATAATCGCCATCGAGTATATGTCATCAAGTACGCACACCTCTGAAGGACTGTCTCGCTGATTTTCTGAGACGTACAGAAGTGACCCAAGATTATCGAGCGTATTGGTGATATATGGTTCTTCATGATCTATTTTTTTCAATAAACCGTAATCGCAAATTTTTACGACGTTGTCGTTACGAATAAGAATATTGTTTGGCTTGATGTCGCGGTGAAGAAATCCGCACTTGTGAATATGCTCAAGTCCGTCAATTAGTTGACGAGCGACATTCCGTTTTTGCCTGAATGAGAGACGGTCATATGATCTGTGCAGACCAGTACCCTGGACAAATTCCATCACTAGGAATTCGTTGTTCTTCCCAGCGTCTAGAACCCTAACCAAATTGGGGTGTGCCAACGCATTGCCGTACTCAATCTCTCGCACGAATCTTAAGTAAACCGCGTCGCTCAGAGAAAACCGTTCACTGTGCAAAATTTTAATAGCCACTTTGGTGCCAGAAAGCTATTAGCGTTCAGCAAAATGAGTTCGAACTTGGGTTTCCCGCGCGATCACCAAGTTTTATCTTCTGCTTCCGAAGTGGTCTGGCAACCAATCTGACATGAGCCAAAGCGGAAATGCTCACTAGTGGTTTGTTACAGCTAATATTTAGAGTCAGCCGCAGTGCGTTAGCACCCGGTTCATTCGCGTAAAACCGGACGCTAACGCGTGGCGGCTGATTTTCAACACCCTAAACTTTTAGGAATAACAAACCACTAGCACACGAATGGGAGCAAACGGTTTTACTCCTTGGGATTGTGAAACATTGCAGGTAGATTTTTGCAAAGGAGAATTCCCACGTTAGAATGTCATCCAACTTTCTAATCTTTGGAGTCTCGTATGGCTGATTCAACCCGCCGGCTTATTTCGTGTTTGTTGGTAATCTGTGTTTCGGTCTCGATTGGCCCGACGCTTGCAACTGCGGCGATTTCCCCTTCTGTTCCCATCCGGCAAGAGGATGACAACCAGCCAGGCGATGAAGCTTCAAAAAATGACCAGTCACAAACTTCAATGCAGACTCAAGGAAACAATCGCCAAGAGATAGAGCCGGGAGTGGTGGTTTTTGGTCAGCCAAATCGGTTTGCCGAAGTCGGTAGTAGCCAAGGTTTTGATAGTTCCCCCGATGGGCGGACTTTGATCTTTGCCAGCTCCAAAATCAAGTTCTTTGATTTGATCGATAACAAAATCATCGCAGAAGTGGGTGAGCCGCAAGAGTACTTTCGAAACATTGCCTACTCTCCTGACGGTCGCTATGTCTTTGGGTTTGTGCAGCTTCAAAACAAAAAGTACATTCGAGTGATTGATGCCATTACTCAAGAATCAGTCGGAACCATCACGACGGAAGTTGAGCAAACCGAAGACACAAACGCCTACTTCAATCTCCAGAAAATCATCGTCTCAGCCGACGCAAAATATATAGGCTTAGTTAGCTACAACGATATTCAAGTTCGAGACGTGGCATCTGGTGAATTGACGATGCATGTCAAAGAATTGGGGTACATCCAAGACGCCGGATTTTCTCCAGATGAAACCGAGTTGATAATCCCACAGTCAGGCAAGCTTAAAGTTTATGACATCGAATCGGGGGAAGAGAAAGAGCGGAAGGACTCAAAGATTGTCAATCAAGCAGGGCGATTCATGGCGATCAATTACAGTCGCAATCTACTCGCACTTTCCAACTCAACCAGCATCACACTTTTCGATTTAGATGAACAGAAGAAGGCAGGCGTAATCACTATGCCATCGGGAGCCTACGCTCAACAAATTTATTTTTCCGACGACGGTTCGAAAATAGCGATCAGCGCCTACATGCAAAATTCGAAAGATGGCTCGCAATTCAAGATTCAACTTGCTGACGTTGAAACAAAGAAGATTCTCAAAGCCGTTCCGGTTGCCAGTCAGGGAGTTACCAAAATCGTTTTCTCTATCGACGGAAAAAGCATCTTCGTTTCCGGTCACGGAATTTATGGTGCCCAAGAGGTTCAACTCGACCAGGAAGAATTGACTAAAACCAAGTACCCATCGGGGCCCTCGCAGTTTAACGCGATTCACCCTAACGGCGAGTCGTTTATGAGTTGCAGTCTCGGTGGAGAGGTGACTTGGTACGATGCAAAAACCGGAGACGTTATTCGAACAATTCAACATGGAATTGCCACAACATTTGACATTTCACCGTAAGGAGCCGATGTAGTTGTTGCGTCTCGTTGGGGAAACAACAAACCTGTGGTTAGGTTGAATTATGAATCCGCCAAAGAGGAAAAGTCATACGCGTTTAAATCTGTCGGCAAAAAATCTAACGTCTTCTCTTCGATTCGATCGTTTATGGCCCGAGGTGGCCCGACTGTTTCGAGTAACAGCCAAGTTTTTCCAATCTCAGTAAAAAGCTCCATCGATGGTGAGCATATCAATGCGCTTTCTATGGAGATGAGTTTCCGGGTGGTGGTCTCAATCGGTTCCCAGCCTGAACAGACCCGAGACAATTTTCTTAAGGTGGTGCAACTTGAAGCCAAGACCGGAAAAAAAGTTTTCTTGTCGAAGTCTTTTCCGATTGAAGAATTTGGATTCGGTAAGAATGAGTTCATCCAAAACGGTGCAGTCCACCCTGACGGAAGTCAATTCATTGTCAGCAGAGGCGCCAAGATTTTCGTTGTAGAATGTGAGTCGGGCGAGATCATTGATGAATTTGAAGCTAACGCACATGCGAACGGGATTGACTATTCACCAGACGGAAAATTTTTCTACGCGACCCACCATCAGGGAGTGACCATTTGGGATTCTGAGTCCCAAGTAGAAGTCAAGAGTGTTGAAACAACTATTGGAAACCCAAAGGTCGCCTTTTCGAAGAACGGTGGCCGCGTTGCAGTTTGCCAAGCCGGAAAGAGCACGGACGTGAGCGTCTTCAACACGAAGACCTGGGAGGTTGTGAAAACGCGAAGCAAGACAGAAGCAAATCGTACGAGCGTGGCTTTCTCAAACGACGGCCAAAAGCTGCTGATGGGATTGGCTGACTGTCGACTTGAGATGTGGGATCTGGCTTTGATCGACTGAGTATGTTTAAGATCGCTGACCACGGTCTGGGATACATAAGTGGTGCGCGTCGAGCGGTGATGGGATCGCGCCGTTAGTGCGCTTAGTTCAAGGGCCGCTAGTTCAAGGGCCGCTAGTTCAAGGGCCGCTAGTTCAAGGGCCGCTAGTTCAAGTGCTTTTGTTTCATCTGCTCAATGATTTCTGGAAGTGGGAACTCGAGAATTGAAACTTCACCCAAGCCTTTGAGTTCCTTAAGTCGATGCCAGCCACGAGTGACAAGCGTTTCTCGTTCGGTAACATGCTTCGGATCGAGTTCGGACTTCGAAAAATCTCCCTCGACTTTGATTGGGTCAAACTCATCATCGACAATGAACTGTGCGAGCGTTGGATTGCAGCGAATGTGTCGTTCTGGTTGAGCGTGAAGTAATTCTGGGTCAAGCAAGCCAATCACGTAGCGCAGATAGAGATCGCTGTCAGTGATGTATTCGACATCGCCGCCGCAGATCGAGCAAAGGTAGCCTTCGTCGCATTTTGCCATTTGAATTCGTCGAATTTAAACTCTTGTTCATAATCTGTTCGTGATCTTAATCCCTTGGTGGCGTTGCTGCGGTCGAAGTCAGATTAAGTTTAGGATGAAGATTAAGATTTCGTTGGGTTGAGATGGTATGAACTATTAATTGAAATTACAAAATTTGAGATTTGAGATTTGAGATTTGAGATTTGAGATTTGAGATTTGAGATTTGAAATTTGAAATTTGAAATTTGAAATTTGAAATTTGAAATTTGCACACAAGGCGGCCCTAACCACATCGGCCAAGTTATTGAATTTGATTATTGTTGCTGTCACGCCGTGCTAAGACAGGCCAAGAACGTCATACATATTGTAAAGACCAGCCCCCTGCCCTGCCACGAATTTTGCCGCCGCCAATGCTCCGGCGGCATAGCAATCTCGATTACTCGCGGCGACATTCAACTCAATCGTTTCGCCTAGCATCCCAAAAACGATCGTGTGTTGACCAGGATTATCGCCCGTTCGAATCGCGTGGTAACCGATCTCGTTATGCTGACGTTCGCCTGTAATTCCCTCGCGACCGTGTTGGTGATTTGTGATGCCCATTGCATCGGCAACGATCTCACCAAATTTCAGCGCCGTCCCACTGGGCGCGTCTACTTTGAATCGATGGTGTCTCTCAAGAATCTCAACGTCGACGCCGGTGGAATGATCCTTCAACGCCAAACCAGCAGTCTCAGCCAACTTCATGGTAAGGTTGACGGCCAAGCTCATACTGGGTGCCCAAACGATTGGAATCTCATGGCTCGCCTGCTTGAGACTTTCAACGGTATCGGTCTCCAAGCCAGTTGTCGCCATGACCAATGGCTTCTTGATTTTGAGGCAATGGTCGACAGCGGCTTGAGCGCCCGCTGGATGAGAGAAATCAATTACGACATCGAGTGACGCTGGGTACTCACTTGAAAACGAGATTCCGTTTTCGCCAATCCCGGTCGCGCTTCCGGAGTCTTGGCCAAGTTGTGGGTGGCTTGCCGATTCGATCGCCGCGACCAATTCAAAAGTGTCGTCTTCGGAAGAGAGATCGATGAGTCGAGCTCCCATGCGGCCCGCAGCGCCGCTAATCGCGAGTTTCAGTGAGGTATCTGACATTCATTGTCCAAGAAAGAAGGCTGTGAGTTACGGCTCAAACCTGTATTTTCACGAAATGGACGAGAGTCCAGTATTAATGTGAAACTATTTGCCTGCCCAAGTCGTAGCTATAGTGCGCGGATGGTTTCTTTAACGGTTGATCCTATTCGATAGTGTGCAATTTTGCCATATCCGGAGAAACGTTGTAAGTACAACCCAATCAAGGATTTGCAGTTTGATCTGTCGCAATATAAGACGTTTTTGTTTGACTGCGTCAGCCACGATCCCTAGAATACGTGGCTCGATTCGGAGGTTGGTGCAAGACCGAACCGGAACAAACTCGCCGGAACCAACGGATTCTAACGGAGAATAATAATGAAGATGAAAAAAGCCGAGGTCAAGCCATTCAAAGAGATGTTGCTTGCTCTTCGAGCCAGACTACGCGGAGACGTTTCGACGTTAGCCGATGCTGCTTTGTCCGGATCGGGCAGAGGTGCAACAGGCGCGTCAGCAGTCCCGAGTCATATGGCAGACATGGGCAGCGATACTTATGAGCAAGACAATACGATTTTGCTTATGAACAACGAGGGTGAAACGCTGGTTCAGATTGAAGGTGCTCTTGAACGCATCGAGAACGGCGTTTATGGTTCGTGCATGGAATGTTCGGGAAAGATCCCGAAAATGCGTCTCAAAGCGATCCCGTATACTCCTTATTGTGTCAAATGTGCCAGTGAGCTCGAAACTTCCCAGTTCTGATTCGGAAGCCAACTCGACAAACCAAAACCAGGGCGGACGATTGTCATTCAGTCGTTACGCCCTGTTTTTTTTGCCTTGCCTGATTGGCGTCGTTGTTGATCTCGCGACCAAATCCTACATGTTCAGGAATCACTTCGATCCCAATCCCGTTGAGCAGGAAAAGGTCTGGTGGGTTGAAGGCATCTTTGGAATTCAGACCTCGACCAATCCTGGCGCGCTGTTCGGGATGGGCAGCGGTTACAGTTGGTTCTTTGCAGGGTTTTCGATCATTGCTTTGGTTGGAATTTTGGTTTGGCTTTTTCGGTTTGGCGGTGCCTATGACCGTTGGCTAACTTTTGCCTTGGGTTTGGTTTCGGGGGGAATCCTAGGGAACTTTTACGATCGAGTTGGTTGGGGTTACACACCTGGGTTTCCCGTTGAGATTAAAAACAATGTTCGCGATTGGATTTTGTTTGAACTCGATGGCGTAAGGTTTTTCGATCCGTGGCCAAACTTTAACATCGCGGATGTCTGTCTAGTATGCGGAGCTGTGATGCTTTTCATTCACGCGTTCCTATACGCCGAACCTGATTCTCAAAACGAAGAAACTGAAGAATCCGATGCGAGTTCGCCTGAGACAGTCCCGCAATAGAATCGTCGATTTCGTTTAACTTTAAAAGCAGAACCGATGTCTGATACAGAAGTCCAAAGCCGGCTAGATCTTGCCAAGCAGATCGCCGTTTCAGCAGGAAAGCTTACGCTCAATTACTTTCGAACCGATCGTTTTGAAGTCATGAAAAAAGGTGACGGTTCACCGTTGACGATTGCCGACCAGGAATCCGAAACGCATTTGCGAGCGGAGATCTTGGACGCATTTCCAAACGACTCGATTGTCGGCGAAGAATTTGGAGAGACAAAAGGAGATTCGGGATTTGGTTGGATTCTTGATCCAATCGATGGAACGAAGTCCTTCATCAGTGGCGTGCCGTTGTACGGAACCATGGTTGGAGTTGAAAAGATTTCGACAGATGATCAGCCGCGACAATCAATCATCGGTGCCGTTTACATGCCAGCGCTTGATACAGGCATTTTCGCGTCGCGTGGAAACGGAGCTTGGTCTTTTGCTGGGTCGGACGCGCCCGTTCCGGCTCGTGTTTCTCAAGAATCAAAGTTATCACAAAGCGTTTTCGTGACCTCGGCCATCGAAGCCTTCTTTGATCGCGATGCAGGTGAAATTTATCGCGAGCTGGCTGATTCCGTTTATTTTTACCGGACTTGGGGCGACGCTTACGGTTACTATCTCGTCGCCACAGGCCAAGTCGAATTCATGATCGATCCGATTCTTAACGTGTGGGATGCCGCAGCAGTTCAGCCGATTATTGAAGAGGCTGGCGGCAAGTTTACTGACTGGGCTGGCGACGCACGCATCGACGCTGGTGAAGCCGTTGGTTCCAACGGTTTGGTTCACGACGATGTGATAAAGATCGTGAAAAAAGTCGCGGGTAAGCTTCCGTCCAGCTAACGGCAGTCTCAAGAAGCTATTTGACTTTGAGCCGAAGGCGCTAGCCTCGGGCCAGAACAACCAGGAAGACAAATCACTTGTTCGGCTGGCCCGAGGCTAACGCCTACGGCTCACAAATTTGGAATAGGCTTAAAGTTTTGGCGATGTCTTCGCTCGTTGATAAGCTTTGATTCGCTGGACAGTTTTGTTCGTTAAACAGTCGTTTTTATTCGTTGAACAGTCTTTAGTCGTTAAAAATCGAGACCGGTCCGCGTGGCACTGGCTCAGATGGAAAACGATAGCCAACGCCCGCGACGCGACTTGCTTGTTTGCTTTCGCCCAAGCATCCATAAGGATCTGAGCCGGGGCCACAGTAGCCGTTGTCAGTTCGTTTATATTTGCTGATTTTGAAAGTTGATAGGCCATCGAACACGTCGACGAGTTTCTTCTTCTGGCAACCGCAACGACAGTGAGGGCCGTGGTCAGCAAGTTTGGCAGAAAATGGTCGAGGCCAATGAACTGAAAACTCTGGGTGTTTTGATGGGTTCTTTTGATCACACTGGCAGCCCCCGGGCTCACGCTCGATATAAGAACGACCGTTGACTCCTGGTAGATTGCAATTGCAACGCGGTTGAGTTCCGTGAGGATGCGTGCAGTTGTTGCAAGGCTTACGCGGGTCGATCGGGTGCGGGTTTCGATCTCGATAGATTTCCCAGTTGACTTGGTTGCCGTTGGGCTGATGAGCAGCCGATTTGGATTTTTGGGGTGAAGCCACTTTGACTGGTTCGTTTGCTGGAAGAACGTTTTCGCTCTGAATGAGCTGGTTTGTTTGACTTTGAGAAGCGGGCAAGCTGACTGGTGATTGACTCGGGCTCGCAGCGGGACCTTGAGTTGTCACCGGTTGATTCGCCAATGGATAACGCTGAGGTTCGTATTGTGGGACCGGTTCGTAGGCTTCTGGGCTGTTAACCGGCCAATCTTGAGCCACCGAAATTTGACAAGTGATCGTAGCCAGCAGCAAAGTACAAATGCCAACGAACTTGCTAGAATAAGCGTTGGTTGTCGACCTGTTTGATGAGCCAATCATTTCGGACCTTTAGCAGCGAATGTTTCGTACAACCTGCAAATCGGTTAATTCGGTTGCGATCATCAAAAGCCGGCCATCAGCGACTGATTGCAACCAAGGTATCAATTGAGCCAGTCGAATCGAATATGCGCTTTACAATTGAAATGCAGTCAAAAAATACCGGTTTTCAGGAATCTATGGCCTTTGAATTCGGTTTGCCATTGGTTTTACTAGAGTCTCGCGTTGAAAACGAAGCGCGATGATAGCGTTGTCTTCATCAATCGTTTTGACGTTTATTGAATTAACAAATAGAAAAAATGCACCCGGAACATCTCAGTATGAAATGCCTTAACGGATCTAAATGTCTCTGTGGATTTCGATTTCTCGTTCTTGTCAGCTTGGTTTCTGTTTTCGTTGGATGCGAAACGCGAGACTATGAGCCGCTGCTCTTGAAGAAGAAGCTTCAAGAGTTGGAATCAGAAGTCGAAGACTTGCGAGAGGAGATCTCGTCGCTTAAATCGGGTGAGGTGTTGCCCGCGACTGGCGATCAGAGCTCAAGTGATTCCAGTGCAGCGGAATCAAGCGAAAATGCCACGACGGGAACGACTGGTTCTACCCTAAACACAGAAGAAGCTGCGGCGCCGATCGCAACACTATCGGCTGAAGAAGAAAAGGCAATTCGCGATGAGTTGGAGCGTTCGGACGCGTACTTTTTGCTCAACGATGACGGGTTCGCAATTGAAGCCGACTTGGCAGAGTGTCGCGGTGGCAACGAACCACTCGCGAAACTGGTCAAGTTTTCGTCGCTGAAGAATATCTTGCTTGATGGTACAAAAACTGACTCAGAAACCTTCAAGCTCTTGGGGCAGGTTCAAAGCCTCGAAAATCTGACGATTCCTCGTAGCCAGCCGAGTGCCGACGATTTTGAAGAGTTGCGCGGGTTGAAGAGGCTGAAGTTTTTGCAGCTTCAACTGGCAACGCTTTCTACGGACGCATTTAAAAAGCTTTCCGAGTTTCCTGCCCTTGAGCAGATTCGCTGCGCGAAAACTCGCGTCGATGATGAACACCTGATGCATCTGGCTAATTTGAAAACGTTGAAGGCGATTGACTTAAGCGAGAACACCGGCGTCTCGATCAACGGTCTTAATGCACTTGCGAAATGCCCCAAGCTTTCTTTCCTAAAAGTCTATAGTCAGGAAATCAATGACGAAGCTTTGGCGGTGATCGGCACGATGAAGTCGCTTTCTGTTATTGGGCTTAGCGATACAGGTGTGACAGATGAAGGTTTTAAGCACCTGAAGGGTTTGAATCTAAAAGAGATTCACTTGTTTCGAACTCAGGTCGGTGATGAAACCTTGAAAGTGATTTCAGAGATGCCAAACATCGTGACGTTGAATCTTCGTGACACACGATTGTCGGACAAGGGGGTTGAGTATTTGACCAAGCTTAAAAAGCTTCAGAAATTGGATCTTGGTGAAAGCAATGCGCCTGGGATCACTGATGCAAGTGGCGAACACATTGCCAAATTTGAAAATCTGAAGCAGTTGAATCTTTGGAGCACAAAGTTCTCAGACAAAGGACTTAAGCCGGTCATTGGCCTCAAGAACTTGACCTATTTGAATCTCGACAACACGCTGGTAACCGACAAAGGCGTTGCGATGCTCGCTGAGATGCCGCAGCTAACATGGCTGCACCTTGGGAAGACGGAAGCCACTGACGAGGTCGCGCCGGTTCTGATGAAGCTTGAGAATTTGACCTATCTCGATTTCAAGGGAACTAAGATCACGGAAGATATGGCTTTTGAAATTGACGATGAGCTCAGCCCAAACGGTTGTGATGTGCGGTTCTAACTCGGACGTGGAAGTTTGAGCCAAAGCACTTGCTCGTCTTTCGGATCATTTCATCAATCTTTAAGCAGTCGTTCGACATAGGCCTTAAAGCCTTTCATGTCACTAGGAGGATCGCTTGGTCCGATCACGAGTGGCCCAGATTCGGCGTCGACGTGTAAGCCGTGGCTTCCTTTGACCAAGTCAGCATCCAGTGGAATTACGTCCATGGAGTAGCGAAACCCAAGTTTCTTTCTGGCGACTTTGCGAATCGCACGGAACTTGGACGTGATGAAAAGCTCACAGGGATCGTAGCCGGGCTTGCGATGAATATCGACGGTGCGTGCGAAATCCGGTGCCATTTGATCGTCAAGCCAGTAGTAGTATGTAAACCATGCGTCGGGATCTGCGAGCGCGATTAGTTCTCCACTGCGCGGATGGTCGAGTTCGATATCTCCCGGCTCAACGACCGATCCAATGCCCGCTGTTGATTCAAGAAGCGTTCGGACTTCGGGGATTTGCTGTTTGTTTCGCACGTAAATGTGTGCCAATTGATGATCGGCAACCACGAACGCGTCGGATTCACCTGGAATCAATGTCTCGCCGAAAGGACCGGAGCGAATCTTTAGTAGACCAGCTTTTCTCAAGACTCGGTTGAGATGCACGGGGCGGCTGACGGGCACCAATCCATATTCAGAAACGACGACGACTTTTGCGCCGATGGAATTTGCCGCATCAATCAAGGTCGCTGCGCAGTTGTCGACTTCTTTGACTCTCTCAGGATCATGTTCGGTGAAACGTTGAAAGTCATAATCGAGATGTGGAAGATAGGCCATCGTTAGTTGTGGCTTCTTTTCTCGCATCACAATCGCGGTGGCATCGGCTATCCAGCACGAACTCGGCAGGCCTGCATTGGGTCCCCAGAAACTGAAAAAAGGAAATGGGCCGATTCGTTTTGCTAAATCACATTGCGAGAAATCAAGAATGTCGAAGACCTTGGAGCCATCGCAACCATAATGCGGTTTGGGTGTGACGCTGTATTTTACGCCGGACGATTGGTTGTACCACCAAAACATTTTCGCCGTCTCAACGCCGTCGTAGAATTTCTTGCCTTGGACGAGAGAGTTGGCTTGCTGCCAGAAACGGATTTCCTGAGTGTCACGAAAGTACCATCCATTGGCGACGATTCCGTGATCGCGGGGAGCCAATCCGGTCATCATGGTGGCTTGAGCGGTCGAAGTCACAGCCGGAAGAGGGCTTTTCCAAGCAACGGGCTCACCAAGCGACGCAATCCGCGGCGCATGTTGCAGAAGTTTTGGCGTCAAGCCAACGACGTTGATGATGCAAACTCGTGTCAAACTAATCCCTGACTCTGCAAAGTCTTGTTAAACAGCTTCGTCATTCATGACGCTTTGAATGATTGGATTGAGAAACGCAAATGATTGCCTGACGATTTCGGCAGCGTTATGACTGTGACGGCTCAATTCAATATGCACACCGCCTCGGTAGTTGGCTCGCTTCAGCGATTCGATCACGGGCGGAAAGTAGATTTGCCCTTCGCCAAACATTAAATGCTCATGCACACCAGACTTCATGTCTTCGATGTGAATGTTGACGATCCGATCCGCCCATTTCTCAATGTAATTTGCGATCGGAATTTCGCTGAGGCAAAAGAGATGTCCAATATCCATCGTCATTTTCAAACGTGGCGAATCGATCAAATGAGTCAGCCGCTCAAACCGGCCTGTGTTGTCGATTAACATCCCGGGTTCTGGCTCAAAACCAATGTCGACTTGTTTTTCCTCTGCGTAACTCAAAACAGGAGAGAGATTTTGCACAAGTCGGTCAATCGCTTCGTTGAATGAGATTTCAGCGGGCTTTATCCCAGACCAAAGCGAAACACAATCGCTTTCAAGCTCCGCTGCAACGTCAATGCAATACTTGAGGAAGTCGATTCGTTTGTTCGCTTCTGTAGGGGTAGCGTCAAGCAATGTTGGCGCGTGTTTTGCATTTGGCGAAAGCAAAAATCTCGCGCCCGTTTCAATGACGCTTGAGAATTGATTCTCGATCAGAAAGTGCTTGAACTTCTGAAGTTGAACATCACGGTCAGGAGAACGCGGGCTGAGCCAACCATGATCGATGGTAATCGCAACGCTCTTGTAGCCAGTTTCGGCCAACAAACTCAGCCCATCATCGGCATCGTGATTTGAAAGTCCGTTGGTGTTGTAGCCAAGAATCATGCGCGTGCGTTCGATGCTTTCGTTGATAGTCAGGTTTAGTTGATATTCAGGGGAAGGTTTGAAACTGGCTATCGATATCATGCTTAAAACCTTGCAAAATGCAATCAGACGTGTGATTAACGGATTTCAAGTAGAAGAGATGACTTTCGAAAGCAAGATCGAAGGAATCAAAAGCGCCAACACAAGCAAGGCATACATAAAGCTGTTGGGTGAGACGAGATAACAAAGCATCGCATCGAAAATGATCAAACTTCTGAGCACTGAAATTACTGCCGCCTGAATTTTGGGTGGGGTTGCAACGAAAACCGCTTCGACCACGCGCCGAACAATTGTCATTGAGGCAAGACCAACAAAAAGTGGAAACAGTTGTTTCGTTTTTTCGGAAACGTCAAAGTCAGCTTTGGAATAAGCCGTCAGGGCAATGCCAACGAGTCCGGCAATGATTCCCAGTCCACCCAATGTCAGTCCAATTCTTGATTGCTCCGCTGCGGCCTCGCGACGGCCGAGCAAAGTCACTCCGGCCACCATCAATCCAATCGCCGATGCGGCCCACCAGATGACCATGGGTAGGCCAAGCCAGCCTTGGTTTGCAGCGGATTCGATTCCAGTTGCCAACGGAATAAATGTTGACGCGCCAAGCATCACGTTTAGAAAGCGACATCCGCCCATCAAGATCGGCGCGACAATGGTTTTCTTAAGTGGACCGTCGTAGAGAATGATGCAAATTGCGAGCAGGATTGCGATCGCTCCGGTTCGAAAAAGCGGGCTCTTGATTCCAAGCGTCGCACCATGATTTCCCAGCCATCCAGCCGCGACCGCCAACACAACTCCCAACGTCAGCAGTCCAAAGCCAACCTTAGACGCTAAACTCTTCGAAATTTGACCAGCAGGAATGGGGCGATTGGGACGCTCGGCTCGATCGACTTCCACATCGAAAACATCATTGAGAACCATTCCGCCCAGATAGAGCGATGACGAAGCTAGAACCAAGAAAATCAGTTCGACGCCAGGCGACCAGCTTTGGTTGACCAGCAAATAGGCCATCAAGATATTTGAGATCGCCGAAGGAAGCGCCGAAATTCGAAGCAGTCGAAGCCAAGGGAGAACCATGCTGGTTGAGCTATTTTGATTGCCGGTTGTGGTCATCGACTGGGGGCTTTGGACATGATTGATTGGAAAGTCGTTTAAGCAAGTTGGCATCGCTGCCAATCGCATGCATCCTTGCTTCAGGCAAATTGCTGCTAGCGATGCGAAACAGAAATTTGGAAAACAGAACAAAACGATTTGAGCAACGTACAGCGCATAAAGAAACCCGGTTAGCCGAAGCTGAACCGGGTTTCACCCCCCTGGGTATGCATAACTGCACCGCAGATTTGTTGTTACCCAGATACTATCGTCGCAAAGTGCCTGTAACTTTAACGGTTTGGGATACTTGCATGGTTAAGTCGTTCTTTCTCGTAATTCGGCCAAATCGGATGACATAAGGTAACCCTTTTAGGCCGGGAAAACCGATCAAGACTAAACCGGAATCGATTGTTCTCGCTCCGGTTGAAAACGCAGATTCTCGAATTGGCAAGGACGCCCAAGTGAAACGATCTTCTAGTTGGATCGCCGTACTACCATCGCTGGTAATTCCAGTCTGTTTTGGGCTGATGATGTACCTCGGGCTTTCGTACCTTATTCAAGAAGGGCGAATTTCCAATGACACGGTGCTGAGATACTTGACGGGCCATCCGGTCTCTAAAGTCACCGTTGGAATGTTCTTTATTGGCATGGCGTCTTTGGCGTTGATCGCCAACAACTTGATCGAACAGTTTGGAAACGAGAAAAAGATCACTTTTAGAACGGATGGTGCTGGACCAGCCACTTCCGATTCGTTTACAGAAAGTGAATCCGGTGCCCTCGATCAGGAACTTGATGGAGCAGACGTTGGACAGCAAACTGTCGAATATGGAAAGCGTCTTCTCGATCTGCCCAAGTGGATGCATGAGCATTATCTGTGGCAGCGTTTGGTCAATTCGCTTCATTCGATTTATCGAACCAACTCGACGGCATCCGTTGAGGATGAACTTAAGTTTCTCGCCGAGATGGATCTGGATCGACAGCAACAACGATATTCGCTTGTTCGGATTCTAATCTGGGCAACTCCGATGCTTGGATTTTTGGGAACGGTTCTGGGGATTTCCCAAGCGCTTGGCGGAATCAGTGTTGGCCCTGAAAACAACTTTCAGCAAATGATGGATGGACTTCGTGGAAGCCTCTACATCGCGTTTGATACAACGGCGTTGGCGTTGACTCTCTCGATGATCATGATGTTTGCACAGTTCTTGGTTGAGCGATTTGAGACTCAGCTTCTCGAGCTAGTTGATCAACGAGCCAAACAAGAGGTCGCGTCGTGTTTCGACATGACGATCACGAGCTCCAATGACGTTGACTACCAAGATGTTGCAAAGCAGTTCTTGGAGGCGTCGCGGGTTTCAATCGAAGAGCAAACTGAGAATTGGCGAAAGTCGATGAGGGCCGCAGAAGAGGCTTGGGTTTCGTCCGTTGGAGACGCCAATCTTCACGCCCAAAGTCAAATGTGTCACGCGGTAGATCAAAGCGTTTCCAATCTGGCAATGAGTTTGGGCTCCGCGATTGATAAGGCTGATCATTCAATGTCTCATCGTTGGGGGCAGTGGCAAGTCACGCTTTCGGACAACGCTCGAATGATGGCAGGATATCAAGAACAACTTACCGAGCAGACAGACTTGATTCATAAACTGTTGGAACAAAGCCATTCCAAAGACGTTTTTGAGCCTGCACTTGTACAGAACCGCGAGGCTGCCGAAGCGACTTCTCGGCTTCAAAAAACACTTGATGAGTTGGCGACCGCAATTTCAGGGCTGCAAAATGCATCTCAAGAAAACCACGTCGAGCCAGACGTAAGTACGGCGAGAATTCAAATGCCCGTTGTTGAAAATCAAGGCGAATTCGAATCGACAAGAATGGGCAGCGTTCACCCTTCAGCCCATTCAGATCGAAACGCCAATGCGGATGTGATCCTTCCAGAACGAACGGCCCGGCAACCGCGTCGAACTACAGGCGAAACCGATTTTGAGCATTCCCTCCAAAGGAATTCGAAAAGAGTCGCATGAGACGTCGCCGAAAAAAGCGTAGCCAACTCAGCGTTTCGTTGTTCCCGTTTCTTGCCGTGCTAATCTGCACGTTGGGCGTGCTCATCGTTATGTTGGTCATGGCTGTAAAATCTGCAGACGATCAAGCCAACAAGGTTCAATCCGAAGACGATGCTGAAAAGCAAGCGCTGCTAGAGCAGGTCGAGGAATCACTGACGCTGAGAGAAATTCAGATTGAAGGCGCTCTATCAGTTCGCCCAGATGCGCTTGATCGGATGCGCTTGGCACGAAATAATCGAAGCTATCTTGAAGACGAAATTCGTAAACTCAAACGCGAATTCGAAAGCGTTGGGGAACAGCTTGTTGAGCTTGATCGCCAGTCGAATGTCGAGCCCCAAGACGTTCCGGACTTTTCCGATTCAGAGTCAAACGAGTTGTTGGAAAGTTTAAATCAAAAACTGACGACGGCGAAAAAGGAACTCGAAGAAAAGCGAGAGTTGCTCGGGGATGTTAACCCAACGACCTACGTGATTGTTCCTCATAAAGGCGGCGGCGGGACTTTTCGTCGTCCGATTTATGTCGAATGTACGAAAGACGCGATCACTTTGCAGCCTTCGGGGATCCGTTTGAACAAAAGCGAATTCGTTCCACCACTGTCGCCCGGGAATATGCTTGATGCGGCGCTGCTGGCCAATCGCGAATACTGGAACCGTTATGACTTGGCAGGAAAAGAAGGCAACCCATATCCGCTCTTGGTCGTTCGTCCTGACGGAGCTGAGACGTTTGTACTGGCAAGACGCGCGATGAAAAGTTGGGACGACGAGTTTGGGTACGAGTTGGTCGATGATGAAAAGGAACTTTCGTTTGGTCAGTCAGATCTGCAGCTTGAATCGGAGCTGCGTGCCGCCATCGAAGTCGCTCGACGTCGACAGCAAGCTCAAGTCGCAACCCAAAAGAGGTTGCGTCGTCGCGAAGCTCAACTGGCTGGATTTAGTTCGTCAACCAAACGACCAGGGCTAACAGCGTCCGGGCGATACGGCGGATTTGTAACAACTGCTGGTGGTGAATCAGGCACTGGAGTTGGAGGAGCGAACCAAACGAATGAGTTCGTTCCGTCATCAGATTCGTCTCAATCGGGCCAGCATTCAGCCGAAACGGGCGAGTCGACTCGTGAGAATCAGATGGCTTCCAACGCAAAATCTACGAACGCGAATGAATCGGGGGGGACGGGCGGCGACATGTCGCTTCGAAACCCGTACACCGAATTAAGTATGGCGAAACAAAGAGGCGCAAATTGGGCTTTGCCTTCGCAAACGCCCGGAGCAACAGGGTATTTGCGACCGGTTCGAGTTCATTGCGGTGCGAATGCTATCGAGTTAAGTGCCGCCAACGGTCAAACGAAAACGCTCAGAATACACAGTTCAGCCGCCGAAGTAATTGATCCTTTGGTGGATGAAATCTGGAAGAAGATTGACTCGTGGGGAATCTCAGGAGCCAATAGCTATTGGAAGCCGCAATTGAGAATTACAGTTTTGCCTGGTGGCGAAACTCGATTCGAAGAGTTGAAAGGCTTGCTCTATCAAAGTGGTTTGTTGGTGGAGAAGTTTCAGCAATGAGCGTCAAGCAAATCACAACTGGCCAAGATTCTTTTCTCGATATCGTCGCGAATCTTGTTGGGATCTTGATCATCCTCGTCGTCGTGGTGGGAGCACAGGCTTCGGCGAGTTGGGTCAAAGCAAAACCCAACACGAAAAAGCTGGAGGAAATTGAGACGCTGGAAGCAGAACTCTCAAAGAATTCAGATGTCTTTCTTAAACTTCAGGTCGACAACGAGCAGCTTGAAGACAGAATCATTCGAGAGAATCGTTTCGCTGCGGCACTGACAGATCAGCGGCATCAGATGTTAATGCAACTCAATGTCGTGAAGAGTGAGATCAAGAAACAGCGCGAGAGACTTCAGCAAGAGTCAGATGAAATTGATGCTGCAACGCGAGAGAATGTGCGAAAGCAAAACGAGTTTTCTGATGCGAAACGGGAACTTGAACGACAGCTTGCTGATGTTACTCGAGAGTTGAACGCAGTTGCTGCCGATCAGCCGAAGTCAGAGGTGATCAAGCATTACCCGAATCCGATTGCCAAAACCGTCTTTTCCGAAGAAGTCCATTTCCTTCTCAACAACGGAAAACTTGCGTACGTTCCAATGGATGAGTTGATCGCGAGGATGAAGTCGGAATGGAAGGTCAAAGCTGAAAAACTGAAGCAGGCAAGTCGGACTCTCGAGACAGTCGGGCCAATTGCCAATTTCCGAATGCAATATGAGTTGGTCGCCGAAGTCGTTCCTCAACGCACGAAAGTTGGGTCGGTCGATCGAAGGTCTGTCAGCTTCAAGCAGTTTCAACTACTGCCCACAAGTGGTTCCATGGGGGAGTCTGTCGAAGCCGCTCTTTCGGGGCGCTCACAATTCTTGGATATCCTCAGTCGCTACGAGCCAAGGAAAACAACCGTTTCAATTTGGGTTTACCCGGAAAGTTACGACGACCATCAAACGGTCAAGAGCTGGCTGCACGAGAACGGATTCCAAATGGCGAGTTGGCCTTTGGATTTTGGTAAGCGAATTTCTGGTGGTCCGAACGGGTTTAAGACTTCGGCTCAGTAATATTGAGGATTGTTTACTTGAAAGGGCGACGATAAGAAGCTCGCGTTCCGCCCAAGTTCAAGTTCTCTGTAGCCAAGCTCGATGAAACAAGGTTCGTAGTAACCCGATTTATCGGGTTGGCCGAGCCAAGAGATCTAGCAGAGCAGAAGCAACGGAGCTGGAAAGTCTTGCATCGGCAATGCTTAGCAGTTTTCACAAGTGGCTCACCAGGCCTGAAGTGCATCGTTGTTTGTGAGCCGTGACGCGTAAGCGGCCGGGCGCATTAGTGGTGGCGCGTTAGTGGTGGCGTGTAACCCCGAGAACTCACGTCCCATCGACTCACGGCGCGAGCTGGTCAAGTCAGCTCTGACTGACCATGAGTAACCGATCCTCTGACCCTGAAGCTGCCTAAACCGCATAAATGCGGTTACTACAAACTACAGAACCAGCAACGCCACTCCAACCATCGGCCTTATCGAGTGGCTACGAAAAAACTTGCCAAGCTCTTTCTAATTTTCTCAAACAAATTTCATGGTCAGATTCCGTGGCCAGAATAAGCCAAATTCCTTGAGAACTCTGCAGAATCAGATTGTTTCGATCGCAACGCGCAGTCAAACGACAGAAGTGCGATAAGAAGAATGTTGACGAACTAGCCTGTCGCGAAGGAATGAAGATGAAGTTTGATCTGGTTGTCATAGGAAGCGGTCCATCAGGCCAAAAAGGGGCTTTCGCCGCGGCAAAGCTCGGCAAAAAAGTCGCGATTGTTGAACATCGAAATAAATGCCTGGGCGGCGTCTGCCTGCACAGTGGCACGATTCCTTCGAAGACGTTGCGCGAGGCGATCTTGCACTTAACAGGCTTTCGACAGCGAGATGTTTACTCCGAAGAGTATCGTAGTAAACGAAAAATCACGATGAATAGCCTGCGTAAAAAGCTGAAAAGCGTGACGCGAACCGAACTTGATGTGCTTAGTGAGCAGTTTGATCGAAACGGAATCGAAGTCATTGGCGGCCGCGCCAGTTTCGTTGACCAGAATCATATCAAGGTCACCAAGCCCAACGATACGATGGTGATTGAAGCGGACAGAGTCTTGGTAGCGTGTGGAACACGACCGGCGCGTCCGAGTCATATTCCCTTCGACGGCAAAACTGTTTTTGATAGTGATGAGATTCTTCAAATTCAGTCCATCCCCCGATCAATGGTCGTCATTGGTGCAGGAGTTATTGGAATTGAATACGCGATCATGTTTGCAACTCTCGGTGTTGAAGTGACCGTCGTCGACGGACGTACAAGTCTGTTGGAATTTTGTGATAAGGAAGTTGTTGACTATCTATTGTTCAGTGCCCGTATGCTCAACATGCGATTTAGTCTGGGCGAAAATGTTGAGACGGTGATTCGTCGCAGTGACGGGCAAGTTGCAGTGAAACTCGAAAGCCAAAAACACCTTGTGGCTGAGACCGCTCTTTTTTCTGTGGGACGAGAAGGCGAATCAGATTCATTGAATCTTGATGCTGTGGGACTCGCGAGTAACAGTCGTGGTCGACTTGATATCAATGAGAACTTTCAAACTGCCGTCGAGAACATTTACGCGGTTGGAGATATTGTGGGCTTTCCTTCACTTGCCAGTTCAGCGATGGAGCAAGGCAGACGTGCAGCGCTTCATGCGTTCGGCCAAGAGGTCTCTCCGCTTGGTGACTTGCCTTATGGCTTGTACACGATTCCAGAGATCTCGATGATCGGTCGCAATGAGCAAGAGTTGACTGCGAAGAAGGTTCCGTACGAAGTCGGCATTGCTCGTTATCATGAGATTGCTCGAGGGCAAATCATTGGTGACGACACCGGAATGTTGAAGATTCTTTTTCACCGCGAGACGCGAGAAATCCTTGGCGTGCATTGCATCGGTGATTTGGCAACCGAAATTGTTCACATCGGCCAAGCCGTGATGGCGCTTGGTGGCAAGATCGACTATTTTTGCGAAACAGTTTTCAACTATCCAACGATGGCGGAGTGTTACCGTGTCGCCGCTTTCAACGGGCTCAATCGCTTAAGTCCAGAACACGATGTGACGGTTAAAGAAATGACTCGATCAAGTGACCCAACGGTCAATCTCGAAAAAATCACTTCGGCGTTAAATGTCTGTGAAACGCCATTGGTTGCTTTGCCTGTTTGCAACGGTTCAGTTCTCTAATTCCTTTTTAAAGGCTGCTTCATCGGTCAACTTGATGATCGAGTCAAGCTTATCCAAGTTGGACTCTGAGAAGTCTGAATCTGGTATATCTTGATTCAAACTTTTCCAAAGAATCGTTGCATCAGCTGATTTTTCAACGATAAATCGATGTTTGCCAATCATCTTTGCGGTGATGCTGTCCTTGACCACCGATGCAGGTACCATCACACCGTCGATTTCATGCCATCCAAATTGTTCGTTAGAATTTTTGTTTAATTTTTTCACGCCGTCTTTAACAACTTCCACCTCGATTTTGTTGCTTTTCGGAACGAACTTATCGGTGTCAAACTCAATGGTTGAAACAAAAACATTGTCATCGTTTCCAGGTATTCCTGTTCTTCGGACTATCCTAACGGTATTCTTGCTAAGCTGATTTGCCCTTACGATGCCTTCTCCACTAGACAACCTTGCAATTACTTTTTCCAAGTGCGAATAGTTCGAATTTGAACCGAATGCTACGATTCCAATTGTTCGTAATTCTGGAATGAGGAAGTGCTGCATTAATTCGTCTATAGAGAATTTCGTTCGGGGTTGAAAAGTCTTTTGCGGGAATTTTCGCATCTGAACAACTTCTTTGTTCTTAACAAAACCTTGAATCCCTCTTTGCTTTTTGACAATCTTTCCTTCGTCGATACTTGGGTGAACCAAAAGTGGAATTTCTTGATCAACTACGTAGGCACAGAGAAAACGATCCTTGAGGAAATCAAATCGAAAACGATAGTACTCAGTTGTTTCCATTACCAAGTCACCTTCATTTGGGTATTCTAAGCGGGTCGAATCAAAGACTGTAACCACTTTGATGAGAACGTCGCCCTTCTCCCAGGCAGAATGATTGGTCAAGAATGCCTCGTACAAAGACCCCAATTCATAGGCTTCGTCTTCTGGCAAGGAAGTCATTTGGTCCCATGCCTCACGGACAGATTGTTGTCCATTGCTAATGCTGCAAATACTTGCGAATGATATCAGAGTGAGAATAGTCCAGAATTTCATGTTGGTACCTTCGCGCTGGAAAGAATGTGCCACCATTGATGGTGGCACAAGAATAGGGACGAGTTAAATGCAACTAAGCATAAAGGCTCCACCTGAAACGGCGTCCGTGTAGAAGTCACCTTCTACGTCAGTGCCTCTTTCAATTCCACACCCGAATTCCGGAGCGTTGGGCCCTTTATCTTCACATTCACATGTAGAAGTAAC